>JANONI010000289.1:0-15759 GCA_031420755.1 Bacteroidota bacterium
CCCTTCGGGACAAAAAACAAATTACAAATTTCAAATAAATTCTAAATACTAAACTCTAAACTCTAAAAACCTGAATCTTGAAACTTGAAACTTGAAACTTGAAACCTGAAACTTGAACCATTAAAACCTAAACCATTAACCTCAAACTAAAAACTCTATGGCAGCCATAAAACCATTTCGCGGAATTCGATATAATCAAATGAAAGTAACTTTAGCCAATGTTGTTGCGCCCCCGTATGATGTTATTTCGCCGTCGCAGCAGAACGGATATTACGCAAAAGATCCCCTCAATGTCATTCGCTTAATTCTTGGAAGAGAGGAAGATCGTTATGCTTCTGCCGCGGCAACATTTTCAGAATGGCAGAATGAAGATGTTTTGCTTCGCGATCTTACTCCGTCCATCTATCCTTTGGTGCAGACATTCAAAACAATTGAAGGGAAGCAAATCCAGCGAAAAGGATTTATTGCATTGTGCAGACTGGAAGAGTTTGAAAAGAAGATCGTGCTTCCTCACGAGCGGACTTTGTCGAAAGCAAAAGAAGATCGTTTTAAATTGTTCAAAGCAACGAAATCTAATTTTAGTCAGGTGTTCAGTCTCTATTCCGATCCTGAAAAAAAGATCGATCAGTATCTGGATCCCATTCATTCAACGTATCCGGTGATAGATGTAGAATTCGAACAAGTTCAAAATCAACTGTGGCAGATTTCTGATCCAATGGTAATTGATGGAATTGCTTCCTTGATGGAATCAAAACAGGTGTTGATCGCTGATGGACATCATCGGTATGAAACCGGATTAGCGTACAGAGAGTTGATGCGTTCGCAAAATCCAAATCACACCGGCAACGAATTGTATAATTATATCATGATGTTCTTCACCAATCTTGATGATGAAGGATTGGTGATCTTTCCGACGCATAGAGTAATTCATAGCTTGCCAAAATATGACGGCGGCGAATTGACGGCGAAATTGCAAGAACATTTTACACTACAAGTTTTTCCGACTCCACAGATGATGATGAACGCATTGAAACAAAATTCGCGTTTCGCATATGGTTTTGTTTCTCATCATTCGCCAAAATTCTTTACGGCAACGTTGAACGATGAATTATTATTGCAAACATTGATAACGGATGAACTTCCGGTTGAAGTGAAAGAGTTGGATGTTGTGCTTCTTCATAATCATATTCTTCGAAATCTTCTCGGAATATCGCAGGAAGCGCAGGATAAAAAATTGAATATTCATTACATCCAAAATGTTCACGAATGTATTGACGAGGTTGCAAGTGGAGCGTCTCAAATTGCGTTCTTTGTAAATCCAACGAAGATCGAACAAGTGAGAGCCGTTTCAAAATCCGGGAATGTGATGCCGCAAAAATCGACCTTCTTCTTTCCAAAATTGATATCGGGATTAGTTCTCAATAAAATGGAAGAATGATTTCGCAGATTTCCCGTAGAAGAAAATTCTACATTTTAAACTCTAAACCAGCCAATGACTGAACGATTTAAAATAATTATTGCCTATACCGCTATTTGTTCCATTTGGGGATCCACGTGGCTTGTCATTAAGCTCGGACTTGAAACATTAACGCCGTTGCTTGCCGCCGGTTTACGATTTGCAGTTGCCGGTGTTATCTTGTTCGGAATCATAAAACTTAAAAAAATTCCTGTTCCATGGAATGTAGATATTCGATGGTTTTATTTCGTTATTGCACTCACTTCTTTTTCAGTTCCTTTTGGATTGGTGTATTGGGGAGAACATCGAATTTCTTCCGGAATGACTTCGATCTTGTTTGCAACGTATCCGTTGTTTGTTGCGCTGATGTCAAGTTTGTTGATATCCACAGAACGATTAACAGTGCTGAAAATCTTTGGAGTTTTAATAGGATTCGGAGGTGTTGTTACAATCTTCTCAAACGATGTTCAGTTTTCCAGAAATTCGGATGTGCTGCTCGGAATGGGTGCTGTTGTCCTCAGTGCTGTAATTCAAGCATTTTCCGCCGTGATGATAAAAAAACATGGATACGAAATCAGTCCGTATGTTGTTAGTTTTGTCCCAATGTCTATCAGCGCAATTTTTTTATTGATTGTCAGTATTGGTGTTGAAGATTATTCGAACGTACAGTTCAATTCCATGGCGATCTTTAGTATTTTATTTCTTGCGATCTTTGGAACGATCGTAACATTTGTCAGTTATTTCTGGCTGTTGAAAAGAGTTGAAGTTGTTTTGCTTTCTCTTACAGCATTTGTTACACCGTTGGTTGCTGTTGTGCTTGGTGTTCTGATCCTTAACGAAAAAATATCTGCTGAATTATTTGCCGGAGCAATGCTTGTCTTTACAGGAATTGCAATCGCCAATGCAAACGAGATTCGCGCATTTGTGCGGAACCGTTTTTTACCACAAAAATGAATTGGGTAGATAGCATCTTAGTGGTAGGTGTCAACAGGTGTCTTATAACTTTGTATTTTAACCTTCCACAAAATCCAGATATTTTCCAAACGTTTTTGATCTCGTTCCTCTACGAGTCGTAGACCAACGTCTTCGTTGAGAACGCAAATCAAGCGAAGTCCCGCTGTACGGGATGCCATAAACGGCATTCTACTTCGCATTAAAATACGTGAAACGGAGTTTCGTAAATCAACGTTCCCAAACAGAGTTTGGAACGAGAGAAAAATTCTCATTGATAATGAGAATGCTTCAACTTATCTTTCGCTACCGTTGAACCATTTTTCTCATCATTTCCAAACACGCCTATGAAAAAAATCCTTCTTTTTATTTTCCTTGTATCTCTTGTTTTTGCTCAAGGCAAAAAACCAGCGTGGGTTGAAAAACGTCCGAACACACCGGCATACTATCATGGTATTGGAGTTGTTCCCAAGACCGGATCACCGCAAGAATATCTACAGCGTGCAAAAGATGCAGCGTTGAATGATATTGCCCAACAGATTGTTGTATCAATTGATGCTTCTCAGATCAGTAAACTCTCAGAAAAACTTGATGAGTTCAAAGAAGAATATCAATCCGCAGTTCAAACTTCAACGAAAGCGGATATTGAAGGTGTGGAGCCGGTTGATACGTGGGAAGCTGAGAGCCAGTATTGGGTTTACTATCGATTAGATATTGCAGAGTATAAACGAAGACAAGCGGAAAAACTTCGGAAAGCAACTGCTCTCTCTCTTGATTTCTATTCAAAAGCAAAGAATTTCGAAAAAGCGAACAATGTCGGCGATGCGCTTCAATCCTATCTACAAGCGTTAGCTGCTATTGAAAAATTTCTTGGTGAAACATTGGAAGTTCAATTCAATGATACAAAAATATTTCTCGGCAACGAAATATTTGCCTCACTGCAATCCATGCTTAATCAGATTGAACTGAAAGCAAAGAATGCTAAAGTTGATGCGCAAGTTGGTAAACCGCTGCGCAAGCCGTTAGAAGTGATGGTGAATAATACTGCTACATCGGCACCGATACAGAATTTTCCGGTGAAGTATTCATTCATTCGCGGATCAGGCGACATCCTTCCATCCTCGCGGACCGATAAGAACGGTATAGCATCAACACAAATAGCAAAAGTAATTGCAACGGATAAATTACAATTGATTAAAGCAGAAGCGGATCCGATTGCACTATTAGGACACAGTACATCTCCGGTATTAGAAATGCTGGTAAAAGGATTAACGCTTCCTTCAACACGTTTTACAATGAACGTTGTATCACTCTCAATCGTTTTTGAAACGGAAGAACTGTTATTAGGAAATAAACTTGTCATTCCGCGCATTGAACCGATGTTGAAAAACACTCTTTCAACGCAAGGATTCTCTTTTGTTGATGATCCAGCAAAAGCGAATATCATGATCACGGTAAAATCGAACGGACGCGAGGGGGGAGAATACAGCGGATTGTACACCGTGTATGTTGATGCAAATATTTCAGTCGTCGATCTGAATTCCGGTGAAGAAGTGTACAAAACATCGTTTAACAATGTGAAAGGTGTCAGTATCAATTATAATAAAGCAGGAATGAAGGCGTATGATGAGATTGGAGAAAGTCTTCAGAAAAAAGTGATTCCTAAAATTCTAGAACAGATTAAAAAATAATGGAACTTATTCTGATCGGACTGGCAATTGCTCCCGGTGCCGCGATTGCCATCTATGTGTATTTTCGAGATCGGTACGAAAAAGAACCGTTGCATCTTCTTGTGCAAACGTTCCTGGCAGGGTTTGTTGTGATTACTATTGCGGTGGTTATTGAAGTTTTCTACTCGTACGTTTTTGTGCTTGATGAATTGAATATTACTCATACGGCGATCAACAATTTTTTCTTTATCGGATTCACGGAGGAATTATGTAAATATTTTTGTCTCTACAAAATTGCATATTCCAAACCGGATTTTAATGAACCGTTCGATGGAATAACGTATGCGATTATGGTCTCCATGGGATTTGCGACTTCGGAAAATATTCTCTATGTACTGAACGGCGGAGTTACTGTTGGGCTGTTGAGAATATTTACTGCTGTTCCTGCCCACGCAACGTTTGGCGTGTTGATGGGTTATTTTGTTGGGCTAGCAAAATTCAGGAAGCAAGCGAAACCATATTTGCTGCTCGGACTTATTACCGCGACAATCTTTCATGGTGCATACAATTTTTTTCTTTCCATCAATAATATCGAATTGATTGCACTTGGAGCACTCGTTTCGCTGATTATTGGTATGATACTCTCATTCAGAGCAATGAAAATATTGAATGAACATTCTGCGTTCAAATATTCTACAATCATCGCTCGGAAACATAAAACTGAATCGTTATGAAAAAAATGCAAAGCTCGAAGAGTCCTTGCGAAGCATCCTTCGGATCGGACATCCTTCGGATATTTTTGTTTATCACCATCATTATTGTTTCACTCAACGCACAGGTTACAACAAAATCTGCGGATGTATTTGAAGAATTAGAAACAGGAAATTTGACGTTGAGATTTTTTAATGCTGTCAACGGTAATCCAATTGTCGGTGGAATTGTGCAGATCGAAACAGTGGAGGAATTGCAGACCGATGAAGAGGGAAAAGTAATGTTCGCGCCGCCGGAACAGGATGGAATTCTGATGGCGCGGTTTTTTGCGGATGGATATATACCGACAGAATTTCCGGTAGAGATTATGGCGGGCACGCTTTTTTTTAACCGGGTATCAATTTCTCCAAAATTAGATATTAAATTTGTCCGAATTGTTGTTGATTGGGACAAAGAACCCCGCGATCTTGATGCGCATTTTGTAAAGACCGGAAGCAACGGATACCATATTTCGTTCCGGAATATGAAAGTTCTGGCAGATGGATCAGGAATATTAGATATTGATGCAATGCAGGGATATGGACCGGAAACGATTACGGTGAAAGAAGTATCCACAAAATCTATGTATGAATATTCTATTGTTGACTATACTAATCAGAATAATAAAAATTCGACCCATTTATCTGATTCAAAAGCGACCGTAAAAGTGTATGGCGATGGGAAATTATTGAAAGTGATTCAAGTGCCGCGGAAGAAAGAGGGAACAGTCTGGAACGTGTTTAAAATCGAGCAGGGACAAGTTCGTGAGATAAATCAACTGGTAACAAATAGGTAATACCAGTATCTTTCTTTTTGGCAGGAAACTATTTATATTCGCACTATTGTAATTCGTCATTATTCAATATTCAAACTCACTTTTTCATTTCAACACATTATCTGGAGGTATTTATGCAAGTACTGAAATCATTCTTTGCGGCAGCGTTTGTGGCGTTGTTGCTGGTTGGATGCGGCGGTAGCGAACCACTACAAAAAACGGATACCGGTGATGTTCCGGATTGGTATCTCAATCAACCAGCGGATCCCAATTATTTACACGCTGTTAATACTTCAACTTCAAAAGATATGCAGATTGCAGTTGATAAAGCAACACAAGCAGCACGGACTGAAGTTGGACGTCAAGTGGAAGTAAAGATTAACGCTTTACAGAAACGATTTACCGAAGAGACCGGAATCGGCGATGATGCACAATTGCTTGACCAATTTACCCAGGCTTCAAAGACCGTTGTCTCCACCAGTTTAAGCGGTTCAAAAGAAAAACAAAAGAAGATCGTAAAAGACGGCAACAACTGGCGTGCTTACGTTCTTGTTGAATATCCGCTCGGTGCTGCGCAAGAAGCGCTGCGCGAACAGATTAAAAAGAACGAACAGTTATATACAAGATTCCGAGCATCGCAAACATATAAAGAACTTGATGATGAAGTTCAGAAATATGATCAATCCAAAAAAGCTCAGTAACTTTTTTAAGAGAAGTTCCTGTCCGAGAGTTACACTCTCGGACAACTACGGAATGATTATTAAAGATGCTCTAAAGAACATTTCAATAACGCCATCGGGAAATATTTCTCGATGGCGTTTATATTGTACGGGGGAATAATGAAACAATTGGCTCTGTTGTTATTATTGTTTGGAACAGCAAAAGCTCAGGTGTATCCATATTGGTTTCTTTTTCAAGACCAAGTGAATTGCAAAACAAAAATTGTATCGGTGATAAAGCCCCCTACCTTTTATCGTGATTCTGCAATTAGCGTTGCATTTAGAAAGGGCTGCGACCTGCTTGCGAAATACACCAATGTAAAAATACACGGCGGTCAAGCGTTCTGGACAACCGAAGCAGGCACTCATTCCATGGGTGCTCATTACACTGAAGAATATGATTCTTCGCTAACAGATTATTTTCAAGGAAAACTAAAGGTTGTAGATTATTTTATCGACAAACAAAAACTGATAGTTCTTTCCGGAGATTCCACAGCATGTTCTCTCAGCGACAGAGCAAAAGAAAAAATCTCGATTGATAAAGTAAAACAGCCGAATTGGGTTGAAGAGCTGCCAAACGATAATCGCTATTTCTTCGCTGTTGGTGTATCCGAAGAATATTATTACGAACCAAGTTCGTGGGAACGTGCCGAGCATAATGCTTTTATGTCGTTGGCTCGTACTGCGCGAAGCACTGTCAAATCGATGCAGAAAAAAAATGTGATCGAATCGCAGGATGTGTTCAACGAAGATGTCGATGTGGTATTGCAGAATGTTGAGATTACTGCACGATGGAGGGATGTTAAGAAAAAAGTATTCTATGTGTTAGCAAGAACGAAACGATAAACATTTTTCATTTATTAGCGAAAAAAAAACACCGCTAAATCAAAAACATCACTATTAAGGAAGGAGTATTTGCATGGTTCAATTGTTTGACCAAATTCTTGCCAATCCGCTGTACACAATCATCGCGGTCGTAATTCTTGTTGTGTTAGTATTTGCTATCATAAAAAAAATTATCAAACTGATCATCACAATATTGATTTTGCTCGCCGCATATTTGGCGTATGTGCATTATATCGGCGGCGATACGGAGCAAATCATCAATAAGACTATTCAGACTGGTACGGAAACAGCAAAAAAAGCACAGAAAAAAGTGGAGGAGAATAAACAGATTCAAGAAGCAAAAAAGAAATTAGAGACTGTCATCAAAAAGTGAGGCGAATTCTTTTTGTTCAGACTGCCATAGTTTAACTCATTCCAAAATACATCAATCGTAAATGGGAATTGTTGATGAGACGGTACGTTCAAATGATATTGTGATTCTATTTTTTTGAATTTCATCAGACGGATTTTTTTCACCGGTAACAAATATCCTCTGCACGCGCCGAATCAAACCTCATAAAGCGGACTACAAAAGTCCAAAAAGACAAAATTTTCCTTAAATTATTCTTGCAAAGCCATAGCATTTTTTTGTATATTTATATCGCAATTTCAACGGGAACGTAGTTTAGCTTTTTTCGTTCTTTTAGAGTTTAGTATTTTGTTCTTTTAGAATTTATTTTTTGGGGTCGTAGCTCAGTTTGGTTAGAGCGCTTGCCTGTCACGCAAGAAGTCGCGAGTTCGAGTCTCGTCGGCCCCGCTTCGACAACACACAGAGTTAGCGTAGTTTGCTAACTCTGATGTGTTTTCAGAATCCCGCCGTTATTTTTTTGGCGGGATCAATACCGGTACCAATGAGTCTATTTTGTAATTGTTCTATCGGTGCGACAGATATTTTACTTCAATTCCTAATACAACGCTTGCTTATCGCTCTATTAAAAAAAGAACGATTTATTGATGAAGATTGTTTCCACCTCGGAATATCCTTATCGAAATTTCACACAGCGTTGGATAATTCACACTTATTTGATTGTAGGTTTACAAAATGAACAAGTCATATCTTGATTATTTTCTCAAGATTCGTATTCCAATTATTATTTTTGTCGTACTCGCCTCGTTAACATTTACATTTTATGTGTCGCGTGCAGAGCGTGACGGCGTTGGGTATGCTCCAGTACAGCCGATACCGTATTCACATACATTGCATGCCGGAACAATGGGAATAGATTGCCAATACTGTCATACCGGTGCGTCAAAATCACGGCACGCCATGGTTCCCCCGCTTAGTACTTGTATGAATTGTCACGCTATTGCACGCAAAAATAAACCGGACATTATTCGATTGACGCAATACTATAATGAAGGGAAGTTGATGCCGTGGAAACGAATTCACAAAATTCCAGATTACGCATATTTCAATCACAGTGTTCATGTCAATAAAAATATTCCATGTCAGCAATGCCATGGTAATATTCAAGAAATGGATGTTGTGAAACAGGCAAATTCGTGGACGATGAATAATTGTCTAACGTGCCATCGCAACGCGCCGACAATATTAGCGAGCATTCCTGGGATCAAAAAAGGTCCGGAAAACTGTTTCGCCTGCCACCGATAATATAATGATGCTTATGAAGACCAATACCGAGCGAAGAAAATTTTTCAAAAAAACAGGATTAGGCGCAGTGAGTGCAGCAGTGTTGAGTTTGCTTCCATTCAAACTGTTTGCACGTTTTCACGATGAATCGAAGAATGCTCAATCAAAAGTCAATATCACTATTAATCCGATGGTGGTGAAACGGAAGAAAAGAAAGTAACAATGGAAACTTCGAATAACAACGAATCTCAGCCAAAGGCTGACCAGCCTCTGGATGGAAAATATTGGAAGAGTCTTCGCGCGTATTACAATGATCCTTCTGTTAAAGAAGATAAAGCGCGCGAATTTGCAAAAGATGTTACCGGTGATTTTGATGTTGATTCAATGTCTCCGATGAATCGTAAGCAATTTCTGGCGTTGGTCTCTGCTTCCGCGGCATTTGCTGCAGCAGGCTGTACGAATTACAGAGATAAAGGTGAGATTGTCCCTTATACAAAAAAACCGGAAGAGATCACTCTCGGCAAAGCTAATTATTACGCTTCAACAACAGTTGAGAATGGTCAAGAGTACGGGATTTTAATTAAAACTCGCGAAGGTCGTCCCATTAAGATTGATGGGAACCCGGATCATCCAACAAATAAAGGGAAGATCACTTCAAAATGTCAAGCGAGCATTTTAAATCTTTACGATCCGGAACGATTGAAAGACCCGATGCTTGTTGAATCGGGAATTTTGTCGAAAAGTTCATGGAAAGAAGTGGATACGAAAATTATTGCTGCGCTTTCAGCAGCGGTAAAAGAAGGAAAAGAGATTGCAGTTGTTTCTCATACAGTTACCTCGCCGACGACAAAAAAAGTATTTGCAGATTTCTCCGCAAAATATCCGACAGCAAAATTCTATTCATACGAATTATTTAATGATCTGAACCGCAAATCTGCATGGACGAAATCTACGAATGGTACTGTGTTTCCGTTGATCAAATGGAATGAAGCAAAGATCATTCTCACATTGGAATCAGATTTTCTTGGTTATGAAGGAAATATGCCTGAGCAAACAAGAATGTTTGCTGAAAACAGAAATGTTGATAAAACGAAGAACTTTAATCGGTTGTATTCTGCTGATGCAACAATGAGTTCTACGGCGATGAATGCAGATTATCGTCTGCGAATTCGTCCTGATCAGCAATTGGAATTTGTGCTAGCGCTGATCAACGAATTTAAACCGACCGGGAGAATTTCTTTAAAAGAATTTGCTGCAAAATATTCTGTTGATACAACAATTCTTACACAATTGGTACACGATCTCGGCGAGAACAAAGGCAAATCAATTGTTCATGCAGGAAATGGATTGCCGGAATCCGTTCACATTGCTGTTAATGTATTGAATGAAGTTCTTGGAAATTCAGCTCTCTATAATAGACAGCAAACTTCTGTTGAACATGTTTCGCTGACAACGAAAAATGATTGGGAATTGTTGATCTCAAAAATGAACAATGGAGATGTTGCGGTTGCCATTCATTTTGATTCAAATCCCGTTTATCATCTTGCACAGGATTTTGGCTATAGTGAGGCGCTGAAAAAAGTAAAAACAATTGTGTCATTGACTGAATTGCAAAATGAATCTTCGGAAGGAAGCCACTTTGTTCTTCCAATCAATCATGAATTTGAATCGTGGGGAGATCATAAGACCCGCACCGGAATTTTGAGTCTTCAACAGCCGGTTATTTCTCCGCTCTATAATTCTCGCCAAAAAGAAAGCGTATTACTTTCGTGGTCGCTCGGATCGGCGGAAAGTTATAATGACGATTTGTATCATGCATATCTAATGAATCGTTGGGAAAAAGAATTATTTCCTTCGATGAAAGTAAGTGTTGATTTTAGAACATTCTGGTTTTCTTCACTGCATGATGGCGTTGTCCTGTTTACCGAAACGCCGCAATCAATTCCATCGGTAAAATTGGATGCGTTGAATTTGGCGATTGGAGTTTCAAGTTCAAACGATCCGAAGGATGCTTCGCATTTTGTTCTCTATCTGCATGATAATTATTTTGTTGGAGACGGACGGTATGCAAATAATGGCTGGCTGCAAGAAATGCCGCATCCTGCCTCGAAAATTTCGTGGGACAATTATGCGGCACTTTCGGTTTCGACTGCGAAGGAACTCGGAGTTGAAGAAGGTTCGATGATTGAAGTTTCGGTGAGCGGACGAAGTTTGAAATTGCCTGTTCATATTCAACCCGGCTTAGCTGATAAGTTTGTTGCAGTAATGCTTGGTTATGGCAGAACGGCTGCGGGAACAGTTGGAACGGGAGTTGGTTTCAATGCGAACACGTTGATGTCTAAAACGTTTGCGTTGTCGCCGTGGTTATATTCCGGTGTTACTGTAACGAAGACGGATGAAAAATATCCGAAGGATGCTTCGCATATTCTTGCGTCAACGCAGGAACATCATTCGCTGGATGATACATTCTTAAAAGATCTTCACAAGACTCGCGATATCATTCAAGAAGGAACGTTGATTCAATATATTGCAGATCCGAAATTCATTGAAAAAAAACATCACGATATTTCCATTGTTCCCAAAATAAAATATGATGGAATTAAATGGGCAATGTCAATCGATCTGAATAAATGTACCGGGTGCGGAGTTTGTACGGTAGCGTGTAATGTTGAAAATAATATTCCAGTGGTTGGAAAAGAACAATTGAATATAGGTCGCGAAATGTCATGGATTCGTATTGATCGATATTTCTCAGGAACATCGGATGCGCCAACTGTCAGCAATCAGCCGATGCTGTGCCAGCATTGCGATAATGCTCCGTGTGAAAATGTTTGTCCGGTTAGCGCAACAACACACAGTCCGGACGGCTTGAATCAAATGGCATACAATCGTTGCGTTGGAACGAAATATTGTTCCAACAACTGTCCGTATAAAGTTCGTCGTTTCAATTTCTTTGATTTCCGCGACGATTTTAACAACGCCTATCAATATCAGCAGCCGTTGAATATGCTTCACAATCCTGAAGTAACAGTTCGCTCGCGCGGTGTAATGGAAAAATGCACGTTCTGTATTCAACGGATTATGGAAGCACGTCAACACGCGATTGAAGATAACCGTCAATTGAAGGGAAGCGATGTTGTTACTGCTTGTCAAGAAGCGTGTCCTGCCGAGGCGATAGTGTTTGGAAATATGAACGACAAGAGTTCTGAAATCTACAAGTATCGCCATCACGAACTTGGTTATCACGTTCTTGAAGAAATAAATGTTGCACCTAACGTAACGTACATTGCAAAACTTCGAAATGTAGAATCTCAAACGGAGAAAGCATAGTGTCATCAACAGTATTAGATTATACAAAAGAAATTCCTGTCATTGAAGGCGTGCCGAGTGCGGCATTGCTTGACGAAACTATCGTTAAGCCAATCAATGATTTTCCCCAACGTACGTGGTTCATTGGTCTTGCCATCACCGGCACAATGCTCGGAATCGGCGGAATCAGTGTGGCGTGGTTGTTATGGAAAGGGGTTGGAATTTGGGGAATCAATCAACCGGTTGCATGGGGATTTGACGTTGTCAACTTTGTATTCTGGGTCGGTATCGGTCACGCAGGAACATTGATCTCGGCAATTCTTTTTTTACTTCGTCAGAAATGGCGGACAGGAATTGCGCGTTTTGCCGAAGCGATGACGTTGTTCGCAGTTCTTTGCGCGGTGCAGTTTGTTCTTTTTCATACCGGACGTCCGTGGTTAGCAATGGCGTGGCTCTTTCCATATCCGAACCAGCATGGCGTATGGGTAAATTTTACATCCCCGCTTGAGTGGGATGTTTTTGCCGTGAACACATATTTTATCGTCTCGGCAGTTTTTTGGTATGTCGGTCTTATTCCGGATTTTGGAACATTGCGTGATCGTGCATCGACAACAATTAAAAAAATCATCTATACGATTTTGAGTTTAGGGTGGAGATTCTCAAATCGTCATTGGCAGCATTACGAACGTGCGTATTTAATTATGGCCGGATTTGCAACACCGCTTGTTCTTTCTGTTCATACTATTGTTAGTTTTGATTTTGCCGTTTCTGTTATTCCGGGTTGGCACACAACAATTTTTCCGCCGTATTTCGTTGCAGGAGCTATTTTTTCCGGTTTTGCAATGGTTCAAAATGTTCTGATCGTTACAAGAAAAGCATTCAAGTTTGAACATCTTATTACAATGGATACGATTGAAAAGATGAACAAGATTATGCTTGTTACTGGAACAATGGTTGGGTATGCATATCTGACGGAGTTTTTTATTGCTTGGTACAGCGGCAACCTGATTGAAAAATTCGTATTCCTCAATCGTGCTTTTGGACCGTACTGGTGGGCATATTGGATCATGTTTACTTGCAATGTTGTAACACCGCAATTATTCTGGTCTAAAAAAATTCGAACATCATTGCTTGCATCATTTATCCTTGCAATTTTTGTGAATATCGGAATGTGGTTCGAACGTTTTGTAATTATTGTTACTTCACTTTCCAGAGATTTTCTGCCATCAAGCTGGGGAATGTTTTACCCAACAATATGGGACTTCGGTATGTTGATAGGAAGTTTCGGTCTATTCTTCACCCTTGTTCTTTTATTTGTAAAGTTCTTACCGGCAATATCAATGGCTGAAATAAAAGCAGTTATTCCGGGCGCTCAACCATCCCATACTCATAATGGAAATGGAGTGTCGCACTAATGGAAAAGAAATTATATTCACTCTCCGCAATTTATTCTACGCCAAACGATATTGTTGCAGCCGCAAAAACTGTACGAGATGCCGGCTATACGCGATTTGATGTTCACACTCCGTATCCGATTCACGGATTGGATGGAGCAATGGGATTAAAAGAAACAAAACTCGGATTCGTGACATTGTTTTCCGGAATTTTTGGTGCAGTAGCGATGATCTCGTTTGCATCGTGGGTTGCAATTGTTGATTATCCTCAGGTGATTGGCGGTAAACCGTATTGGTCATGGCCTGCGTTTGTTCCGGTAACGTATGAAATTGCCGTGCTGCTTGCTGTGTTGGGCACGGTAGGCGCAATGATCATTTTTTTCTTTAAGTTTCCGAATACCAGTCATCCGTTACACGACACGCCGTATATGAAAAAAGTTTCATCCGATAAATTCGGCGTAACAGTGCAGGCGAATGATGAAATGTTTGACGAGAAAAAAGTTCGTGAATTATTTAAATCTACCGGCGGTGAAGTTGAAGCAATTTATTATAGTGAAGAATTTTTAACGTTCAAACCGCAGTTGTTCGATCCAAAATTTATTGCATTGCTCGTTGGTATTTCGTTGGTAACGTCAGCCGGTGGATATTTGTTTATCAACAAAATATTATATCTGCCGCCGTTTGATTGGATGATGGAACAGCCGAGATTTAATGTGCAATCGACGACAAATTATTTTGAAGATGGTCACAGTATGCGTTTGCCGGTGCAGGGTTCTGTTGCTCGCGGATTCATTCCGTATCCATATTTATTAGGTGCAAACGCAGATTCGATCGGGAAATTTTTGATCAATCCTTTGTTCAATTCGAAAGCCACGCTTGAGCTTGGGAAGAAAAAATATTTAACCTTCTGCAGTCCGTGTCACGGAAATTTTGGCAACGGAGACAGCCGATTGAAAGGTCAATTTCCCAATCCGCCAACACTGCATTCTGATAAGATCCGCAATTGGTCTGACGGAGCGATCTTTCATACCATCACCGTCGGACAAAATGTTATGCCTGCATATCAAAATCAAATTTCACGGGACGAGCGTTGGGCTGTGGTGAAATACATTCGTACGCTGCAACGCGCGTACAATGCAAAGGAGTCTGACCTACGATGAGTGATTCGCACGAAACAATGATCTATCCGAAGATTGAAAATCCGCCATCCTTTGGGCGGAAAGAACTTCCTTCAAATTTTATTAAACTTGGTTGGATTCTCACACTGGTTGGACTTGCCCTTGTTGTGATCTCGTATTTGACTGACGCTCACCGCGCCGTATTCAATAATCTAATTGGTTTTACATTTCTTATCAGCATCTCAACCGGCGCAATTTTTTATATCGCTCTGGAATATATTGTCGGTGCTGTATGGAGCACGCCGTTTCGCCGTGTTACAGAATTTTTGGGAATGCTGTTAATTCCGGCAGTTGCATTAGCAATTCCGCTGTTCTTCAATTTACATGATCTTTTTCACTGGACTCATGCCGATGTGGTTGCGAAAGATCCAATTTTACAAAGCAAAGCTCCGTATCTGAACGAACAATTCTTCACCATTAGATTTATTGTATTTATTGTGATCGTAGGAGTGTTCTATTTCATCTTCCGAAATAATTCTTTGAAGCAAGATGTTGATAGAGATCAAAAACGAACACGGAAGAATATCGGATTGGCGGCGGCATTCATTCCTCTCTTTGCCATCATTATTTCGGTCTTTTCATTCGATTGGTTAATGAGTTTAGAGCCGCATTGGTTTTCAACAATGTTTGGTGTGTATTATTTTACAGGAACAATCCTTACCGCGCTTGCCGTTATGACGTATATTGTTGTAACATTAAGCGAGAAAGGATTTTTCTTCAAGGGAGTCAACGGAAATCATTATTATAGTTTTGGCGCGTTGATGTTCGCGTTATTGTCATTCTGGGCATATATCGCATTCAGTCAGTTCATGTTAATTTGGTATGCGAATCTTCCCGAAGAAATTTTTTGGTTTATCGAACGATGGCAAAATGGATGGGAATATGTTTCCGTAGCAATCGTCATGATCCATTTTTGGATTCCGTATTTCTTATTGGTTTCCCGTCCTTCAAAAATGAATCCTGTAAAATTGAAAATAGGAGCCGCACTATTGATTTTCGCTCATTTTTTAGATCTGTATTGGCTTGTAATGCCGACGTATAGCGCATCGCCGGTGTTTAGTTATCAAGAAATTGCTTTCCC
>JANONI010000290.1:0-4465 GCA_031420755.1 Bacteroidota bacterium
GTTGGTCAACTATTGCAACACTGAGCGGCATAGCAACATCATATATCGACCAGCAGTATACACAATCCGGTGCCGGAAACGACAGTTTAAAATACCGTGTTCGCGCAAAGGATAGCCAGAATAAATATTCTCTTTATTCTGATGAAGTGAAGATTGCCTATAATCGATTTGCACAAAAACGAGGTTTCGTTGATAATACACCAAAAGAGTATGTGCTATATCAAAATTATCCGAATCCGTTCAATCCGACAACAACGATCCAATATCAAATTCCGAATGATGGAAACATAGTGATAAAAGTTTACAATTTACTCGGCAGTGAAGTCTCTACGATTGTGAATGGATTTAAGACTGCTGGTTATTATGAAACACAGTTTGACGCAAGTTCACTTTCAAGTGGTCTGTACGTTTACCGTTTAACCGCAGGGAAATTTACTGAAACTCGCAAGATGACATTGTTAAAATAATTGGTTTGCAAATGAACCGTTCGCTTTTAGACAATCTCACTTTAAGTGAACGGTTCATAGTGAAAAAGATTAGTGTGGTAAAAGCAAAGGCGGACAACAAGTCCGCCTTTGCTTTTTTAGATGAAAACTCTTACTGTTTTGCTTTGCATAAAATCTTTCAATAACATTTTTCATTTTTTCCCGTATCTTACTTCGGTTTCACATCATATCGGTCTATCCATGCCACCAACAGAACAGCAGCCAAAGAATAAATTCTTTTCCACGCTTCGCAGCGATCTGAAAAATTCCTACGCGTACGGTTCACTGCGCAAAGATACAAAAGAGATCTCCGATTTTTATCTGACGGATGAACAGCGCGAACAGTTGAAAGGAATGAAAGCGGGCAAACGTTCTTTCTATCGCTTCGGATGGATCATGCGCGCAATGTTCTATAAACTCACTCCGATGCGGCGGTTAATGTTTGTTATTGGTATTCTGCTTCTCATTCACATACAAGGTTCTTTCGGCGAAGATATCAGTTTGAACATTAATGGAAACTCAATCTTCGGCGGCGCATTACTTGTCTTGGTTATTTTGTTGGAATTGAAAGATAAACTGCTGGCGCATGATGAACTGGAAGCCGGAAGAAAAATTCAGGAATCGTTAATGCCGGAACGAATGCCGAATGTGAACGGATGGAAAATGTGGCTCTTCACCCGTTCTGCAAATGAAGTGTGCGGCGATCTGATTGACTTTCTTAAACTTGATGAGAACCGTTTTAGTATTGCCATTGCAGATGTTGCCGGTAAAGGACTTCACGCGGCACTCATCACCGCAAAATTACAAGCAACCATCCGCGCGCTCGCCGGTGAAATTATTTCGCTTCCCGAACTAATCGGCAGAATTAATTCCATTGTTCATCGCGATAGTCCATCGCACATTTTTTCTTCACTCTTGTATGCAGAATGTTCGCAATTGAACGGAACGATACAATTCGTCAACGCAGGACATTTTCCTGCACTCGTTGTGCGGAATGCGGAGATCGAAGAATGTGTGCGTGGCGAAGCGGCACTCGGATTGACAGGCACCATGAATTTTATGGAACATTCCGTTACACTTAACACCAACGATCGTTTCGTCCTCTATTCCGACGGGCTTATTGAAGCGAAGAACGAGCTGGGAGACTTCTTCGGCAAAGAACATTTGTTGAATCTGCTGAAATCAACATCGAATGAATCTCCGGAGCAAACAGGACTCACATTATTGCGAGCGGTGGACCGGTTCATCGGCACAACAACAGCGTCAGACGATCTCTCGATCATCATTCTGCAACGAACGGAATAATTTTGATTTTTGAACGGATTGGGGTTTTTACTTCCGTTCTTTTACTATTGAAACAAGAAATAAGTTCGCACTAAGAATTCATCCTACCATCTTATCTCCTATTTTCGTAGTTTTAGAACATGAATTACGAAGAATACTTCCAACAATTCCGCAACAGCATCATCGGAATTGATCAAACATTTCAATCACAATTTGGTGAACAAAAAATTATTTACGCAGATTGGACGGCAAGCGGACGATTGTATGAACCGATTGAAAATAGAATGCTAAATACGTTCGGTCCGTTTGTTGGCAACACGCACTCGGAATCATCCATCACCGGCGGGTTGATGACGCACGCGTATCACCATGCGCATGAGATCATAAAGAATCATGTCAACGCAAATGCGAATGATGCGCTGCTCTTTGTCGGCACAGGAATGACGGCGGCAATCAATAAATTTCAGCGCATGCTTGGCGTTAAAGTACCGGAACAGCACCGCAAAGCAATTGTTCTTTCCGAAAATGAAACACCTATTGTTTTTGTAACGCATATGGAACATCATTCCAATCAAACAACGTGGTACGAAACGCTTGCCGATGTTTGTGTGATAGAACCAACACGAAACGGTTTAGTCGATCCCGAAAATTTGCGGTCATTGTTGGAAAAATACAAACACCGTACGACAAAGATCGGATCTTTTTCCGCTTGCTCCAACGTTACAGGAATATTTTCACCGTATCATGAACTTGCAAAGATTATGCACGAGAATGGCGGCATTGCAATCATAGATTTTGCTGCAAGCGCGCCGTATGTGAACATGAATATGCATCCTGCCGATCCGATGGAAAAATTGGACGCCGTTATTTTTTCACCGCACAAATTTCTTGGCGGACCGGGAACTCCGGGAATTTTATTGTTTGGCAAACATCTGTATACACTTACCTCCCCAGATCAACCCGGCGGCGGCACTGTGCTTTGGACAAATCCGTGGGGAAAACATAAATTTTCACCCGATATCGAAATACGCGAGGATGGCGGAACACCGGGATTTCTGCAGGCAATTAAAGCTTCTCTTGTTATACAATTAAAAGAGCAGATGGGAATTGAAAATATTGTCGCACGCGAACATGAATTGACTGCGTTAATGTTCACAACAATGCGCTTAATCCCACACTTAAAATTGTTGGCGGATAATATTGAAGATCGGTTACCTCTATTCTCTTTTTATTTTGACAACATTCATTACAATCTTGTTGTAAAAATATTAAACGACCGATTTGGCGTACAGTCCCGCGGCGGCTGTTCGTGTGCGGGAACGTACGGACATTATCTGCTCCACGTCGATCCACAACATTCCAAAACAATCACCGATAAGATTGATGCCGGCGATCTTTCTGAAAAACCGGGCTGGGTGCGAATCTCGCTTCATCCAACAACAACAAACGAAGAAGTAAATTATATTACCGATGCTCTCGCGCAGATAGAAAAAAATATTGCTATTTGGGAAAATGATTATGCCTACGATCAACACTCAAATGAATATCATCACAAGAATGAGAACGGTGCGCTGGCGAAGATGACAAAGAGTTGGTTTGTCTGCGACCCGTAGGGAACTCTGAGTGATAAGAAATCCTAAACAAATCGGTATCTGAAAAGCATATCTTCATTCACACCTAAAAATATTTTAAAATGAAACTCATCATCACTGGTGTTACCGGTGTTGTCGGCTCTGAAACTGTTCGGCAGGCGTTGATTGATCCGAGAATTACACTTGTAACGGCAATCTCCCGCAGACCAATATCTATTCAGCATGAAAAATTGCGCATTATCGTCCTTAAAAATTTTCTTGATTATTCTCCGATCATCAACGACTTGAAAGATCACAATGCGTGTTTGTGGTGTCTTGGAGTTTCACAAAATCAGGTAAACTCCGATGAAGAATATCACACAATTACTTACAATTATGCAATGGCTGCTGCTGAAGCGTTGTTAAGCGTCAATCCAAATATTATTTTCGGTTTCGTTAGCGGAATGGGAGCAGATACAACCGAGAGAAGTAAAACGCTCTTTGCCCGGGTGAAAGGGAAAACCGAAAACGCTTTGCTAAAACTTCCCATGAAAAAATTATATCTCTTCAGACCGGGCGGAATCCAGCCGATACAAAAAAAAGAAAATCCGATATGGTATGAGTATATTCTTAACCCAATATTTTTTCCGTTGATGCAGCTTGTTGTTCCAACCATGATGATCACATCGGTTGAACTGGCAAACGTTATGATCCATATTCTGTTTAATGGTGCGCCAGCAACATTGCTGGAAAATAAGTCTCTCAGAAACATCATTCATGAATTCAATATCCATTAATTTTTTTCTATTATAAGAACATCTGAAAAACTTCTGAACCATAGTATCCGCAACCTTTTGGCAAAGCCATCCCTTCGGGAATGGTTGCGAAAAGAATTGATTTAGATTTTTTTTAACGCACGCATAAAGCGTGCGGATACATTTTTCGGGTGTCTCTAAAAAATATATGGCAGATTTTGAGATTGCAATTATCGGTGCGGGCGTTGTTGGTTTGGCAATCGGTGCGCGGCTTTCTAAAGTTCATCCGCATCTTATCATTCTGGAAAAGAATAAGAAATACGGAATGGAAACTTCCAGCCGCAACAGCGAAGTGATCCACGCAGGAATT
>JANONI010000291.1:0-7058 GCA_031420755.1 Bacteroidota bacterium
CGTAGAGCGAATCTCTGATTCGCAGTGGCGAGACAGAGTCTCGCCATACAGTTCTTCGACAGAGGCGTTATGTTTGTGCGTATGCATGCTTCGCATAAATTTCATTAGCATAATACAGAATTTAAAAAATACGCTGAGCAGTTACAAATATTTAGTGTAAAACAAAAAGGTCGAGTGTATGCTCAACCTTTTTATTGCCCTGCAATTTTTAATTTTTCTTGCGAGATAACGAAATCGTATAACTTCTTGCAAGCCCAAGCACTTTTTAGTATTTTGACTGCACAATATTAATATTAGCAAATTAGAAAGCGACCGTGCAGATCAATGTCTAAAAAACAAATTCCCCGGATCAAAACCGATAAAATCGCCTTAAAAGACATCTCCGTTTTTCCATTCTTCAAAGAGTATCTTGAACATAACCTTACAGGCGTTGTGCTCGCGGTTATGTATCTTGTGGTTATGCTCTACATTGGTCTTACGTATCACGTTGTAGGCGATTATCATGTTGAGACCGATTTTTTTCAGGTGTATGTTCCATCCGCAAAGGATATTCTTAAAGGAATCTGGACGATAGAGGATTTTCGCGGACCGGCGTACCCGGCAGTGTTGGCGTTGTTTGGTTTAGTATTTAAAGATTTTTTTACGGCAGGAATCATTGTTTCGACTGTTGCCGCATCGCTGACATTATTCTTCACGTTTGAATTGATCAAAAAATTGTTCCGTTCCGACATTGCGTTGGTTGTTGTATTGTTGACCGCATTCAATAAAACGTTTGTGCAATACAGCTATACGGCGGGAACAG
This sequence comes from Bacteroidota bacterium, assembly GCA_031420755.1. Taxonomy (GTDB): domain Bacteria; phylum Bacteroidota; class Ignavibacteria; order UBA10030; family UBA8401; genus UBA8401. The sequence continues at coordinate 803 of JANONI010000291.1, forward strand.
ATATGACGTTTAATTGTTTTGCCGCTGCAACAATTTATTTTCTGTTAAAAGATGAGCAACGCTCATGGGTGAATATCGTATTGTCTTCATTATCGGCAGCTCTTGCGTATCTTACGCGATACAATGGAATATTTGTTCTGGTTGCAATACCGCTGATCATTTCATTGTTCAATATTTATAAGATCGAAATGAAGCAGAGGATAATTTTCTCCGCAGTATTTGTTTTCTCGTTCTTTCTTTTTATTACCCCGTGGGGAATTCATTCGTTGAATGAAAAAGGAAGTTTTTTCTACAACAAGAATTATCTCAATATTGCGTATGAGATGTTTGGAAAAGGGAAGGTGGGTTGGGACCAATATTGGAATGTTGAAGCGGTGAAATATTCTTCATTGATGCAGGTTGTGTTTGTTGATCCGGGTTTGTTTGTTTCTACCCTCTTCAAAAATCTGTACGAACATCTCTTTAGCGATTTTGAGTTACTTGTTGGATGGGGAATTGGTATCTGTTTCTTTGCAGGAATGATAGGATTGTGGAAACAGCGTCCGAATGTTCGCCAAGCAGCATTTTATTTCTTTGGAGTTTTGATGTTCTTGATATTGCTGCTGGTGTTCTATGGTGAGCGATTTTCGATGTATCTTATTCCGGTGTACACAACGTTTGCAATCGTACCATTAACATGGGAGCGGTGGCGAGGAATTCCATTTTATAATGGTGTAATCGTTGCCGCAGTACTGATCGTATGGACATTTGTTGGTTCATATAACTATAACAGATTGAACATCGATTCCGGTCCGAAGGAAATTAAAGTGATTGCAGACTGGTTCAATAAAAATATTAATGATACAGATGAATCGAAGATCATTGTCTGCCGTAAACCGCACATCGCATTCTATATCAACAAGACAATGAGATATTTTCCCTACGTTAGCACGTTTGACGACCTTGAACGCGAGACAAAAAAGTTGAAAGCGGAGTATCTCTTTTACGGAATTTTTGAAGCGAATATGCGTCCGCAATTTCAATCCCTGTTGAATCCTGCGAATGTGCCGGTGTGGCTTGAACCAATTGCATTTACCAATTCACCCCCATCGGTGTTATATAAGGTAAAGTACTAATGTAAGAAGTATCACTCAGAAATTGTTTTGAGTTTTTTTCATAGAAAGAGAGAACAATTGCCACAAACTATTACCATACTTTTTATCGGCGACATCATCGGAAAACCCGGACTTGAGCTTGTAACAAATCTGCTTAAAGGACTTCTCGAAAAACACAACATTGATTTTTGCATTGCCAACGGGGAAAATACCGCCGATGGGAAAGGAATTGAAGAAGGGCAAGTAAAGCTGTTGTTCGATCTTGGAGTTCACGTCATCACCGGTGGAAACCACACGTTTGACCGCTGGGATATGAGGAAAGTCTACACATCATTCAAACATCTTCTTCGTCCATTAAATTTTCCCCACGGTACCGCCGGAATTGGTTATACCATTTTCGAACTTAAAAGCGGCGTGAAGGTTGGTGTTATCAACCTGCAGGGACGGACATATATGCAGCCGATCGAAGATCCGTTCCGCACTGTTGATTGGGCACTTGCGAAGATTAATGAACAGACGAAAATATCGTTCATTGATTTTCATGCAGAAGCAACAGCTGAAAAAATGGCACTCGGCTGGTACGTTGATGGACGCGCAAGTATTGTGGTTGGGACACACACTCACACTCCAACTGCCGATGCTCGAATTCTTCCTCGGGCAACAGGATTCATTACCGATGTTGGTATGACGGGACCGTATGATTCAGTATTGGGAATGAAAAAAGATCTTGCGATCAAACGCTTCCTAACTCAAACGCCGCATAAATATGAAACCGCGATGAACGATGTTCGTCTCTGCGGAATAATTGCGGAGGTTGAAGTAGAAACCGGAAAATGTGTGAAGTTCGAACAATTGATTTTTCCAAAGTTTTAAGTCACACAAAGCTACTAAGAAAATTATGACAATAATCGATGGTAAAAAAATATCGCAAGAAATTAAAGACGAAGTAAAAACTGCCGTCGCAAAAATGAAATCCGAACGAGGAATTGTTCCGGGACTTGCTTTTATTCTCGTAGGAGAAAATCCTGCTTCGCAGTCGTATGTAAAGAGCAAAGGAAAAGCGTGTGAAGAGATCGGATTTTATTCTGTTACCGAACGTGTTCCTGCAACAATTTCTGAATCCGAACTGCTGGCGATGGTTGAACGATTCAATAAGGATGAAAAGATACACGGAATTCTTATTCAACTTCCGCTTCCCAAACACATCAACGAACAAAAAGTGATCGAAACAATTTCTCCTTCAAAAGATGTGGACGGATTTCATCCCGCAAGCGTCGGCAAAATGATGATCGGTCTTGATACATTTTATCCCTGCACACCGTACGGAATTGTTGAATTACTGAAACGATCCAACATTGATCCTTCGGGAAAACATGTCGTTGTTGTCGGACGAAGCAACATCGTTGGGAAACCGATTGCAAACATGCTGGTGCAGAAAAAAGAATGGGCGAATGCCATCGTTACGATTGCACATACAGGCGCAAAAGATATTTCCTATTACACAAAACAAGCAGATATTCTTATAGCGGCAGTCGGGAAAGCAAATTCGATCACAAAAGAAATGGTGAAGCCCGGCGTTGTGGTGATTGATGTCGGAATCAATCGTGTTGAAGATGCAACGACAAAAACCGGCTACAAAATTGTCGGCGATGTGGATTTTGACGGAGTGAAAGAAGTTGCCTCGGCAATTACTCCCGTTCCCGGCGGAGTTGGTCCGATGACGATTGCGATGCTGATGGTAAATACTTTAAAAGCAGCGGGCGGAAATATATAATTAATTGTGTATCATTGCGAGGCGTTCTTACAATCTGCGCGTTTTTCTTTTTGTGATAAAATATCCCGCCCAAAATAGTATGCCGAGCATTGCGTAGATAAGTGCACTTGTGGGAGATTCGATGAACAACCAGTACGTTTTTCCGCCGGTATGCCAAACTGAAAACGGAACAAGAGAACAAAAGATTGCGAACGCCATCAAATAAGTGCGTCGTTGTATCAATCGTTTTGTTTTTATCAGTGTGTTCATTTCATCCTCCTTAGTTAATGGATACGGTATCGCATCCGGTAACGTGTGTTGTGAAAAATGTTTTACCTGCTCGGCAAATGCAGGATTTGCTTTCAGATATTCATCCACCAATTTTTTTGTGTCGGGACTGCATTCTTCCGAGAAGTAAAGGGGAAGCAAGTCGTTAATAATATCTTTAGTAATGTTCATAAATGTTTACCTCGTATATGTGATGTTAGTGAAGATAATTTTGCTCGTGCTCGAAATATTTTTACTTTTACCGATGATATTGTAAGTCCGGTCATCTTGGAAATTTCTTCGTATGATAATTCATCCTGAGCGCGCATCAGAAGTACTGCTCTGTCAATCTCCGGTAATGTGTCAAGTACGGTCAATGTCTGCTCTAATTCCGAGCGGTCTTCAGCCAATTGTTCCGGCTGATGTGTTGTCTCTGCAATGTCTTCTGTGATCGTAGAAAATTTGTTCTTCTTCCGTTTCTGCTGCAGATAGAGATTCCGTGCGATGACAAAAAGATATGCTTTCACCGATTCTAACCGTGTTTCTGTTTCCGAAGTCCAGACTCTCACGAATGTTTCGGATGTAATATCCTTTGCATCGTCCGCGTCGCCGCAGAGCCAATAGGAGAACCGGTACACATCTTTTGAATACCGTTCATATAATTCTTCAAAACTCGTGACGTCCTGACTCATACATATATAATATCCATCAAAACAGGAAAAGTTACAGGAAAAAGATTTTTTCTTTTAAGATCAAAGTCCCACGCACCTACGGTGAAGGTTTTATCGTACCTTTGGAAGAGGATACACGGCTATTGCGTAAAGGTGCGTGGGACTTCTTATTTGCGTAAGTTGCAAGAGACTTCTATTTTATCCATCAAAAAAATGGCACAAAGAAAAGTAAAATTTAAAAAAGGAAATTATTACCACATATATAATCGCGGTACTAACCGACTACCGATATTTCTTTCTGACGAGAATTATCGCTTTCTGCTTCGAAAAGTAAAAAAATATGTGCGGCAAACAGAGATCTCTGTTATTGCTTATTGTTTAATGCCGAATCATTATCACTTTTTCCTTCGTCATGATGGTGATATTCCTCTTAACGATTGTATCCAACTGATCTTTAACAGTTATTCAAAAGCGTTCAACACAATGTACGAACGTTCGGGAACTTTGTTTGAAGAGCGCTTTAAAGCGATTGAAGTTGATTCGGACGAATATGCTATCCACCTCTGCCGTTATGTTCACCGAAATCCGCTGGAGGCAAAGTTGGTGGATAACCTTGAAGCATGGGATTATTCAAATTATCCGGAATGGATCGGAAAACGGAGTGGTGGTCTTGTGGATAAACAATTTATTAAAACTCATTTCAAAAACGGCGATGCATATAAGGATTTTGTATTGAATTACAGCGGAAAGAAGAAGTTTGATTTTCGATATTAATTCTCCCGAAAAGTCCCACGCACCTACGGTAAGGACTTTCACTTTCACTTACACTTGAAAAATGTAACATTGTAGCGGCAAAGGTGCGCGGGACTTCTTAAGAGTCGGCGAAGTCTGACGACCAATGGTCGCAGACTCCCGACGGGATCGTAGATCGACTCGTTGAGCGGTAAAAAATTATTTTTTCCAAAACGTTCCTGCAATTGCCATTTGCCGCAACAGCGGCGCGACGCGGTAGCGTTCTTCGTGGTGATTGTTATAGAGCGCATCCAACACCGCAACAACATTTGCAAAACCGATTATCTCGCCCCACGCGATCGGCCCGTGTGGATAATTGGTTCCGTATTTCATCGCTTCATCAATATCTTTCGGCGACGCAACATCGTTCTGCACGGTGAAGAGCGCTTCGTTGATGATCTGGCACAAAATTCTCGGCATCACCATTCCAACACTGTCCTGCACCATTGCAGTTTCTTTTTCGATCGAATCGAATAATGCCTTTACTGTATCTGCAATTTCTTTGGAAGTGTAGAGCGACGGCGCAAGTTCAACCAGAGAATTAGAAAGAAGCGTCGGGAACGCCGCAATGCCGATGAAACGATGTTTGTGTTTCAACAGATGAGATTGTGAAAGTATTGTTTCCGTCAACGCTAAAGAGACGATCGGAATATTTTCGGGTAACGTTTCATCTAACACTTGCAGATTTTTTATTTTCTGTTCGTTGGAAACAAGCGTTAGTTCAAACGCAGCCGTAATTTTTTTTGCAGATGTTTTGAGTGATGAAAGATTTTTCAGTTCCTGCACGGCAATCCCGCTTTCCTGAAACGCTGAGGAATATTCCTTCACCAATTGTTCATCGCCGAGCAGGCAAACTACTTGTTTTCCGCCTTCGCCAAGACTGCGGCGGCCAGGCGCGGTTTGTGGTTTGAGGTTTGAAGACGATGCTTTCTTAACTTTTAACTTTTGACTTTTAACTTGTTTTTTCATTGCTCTTCGTAATTATAAAATCCCTGTTTCGTTTTTTTGCCGAACATTCCCGCTTCCACTAATTGTTTTTGTATCTGGCTCGGTTGAAAGCGCGGATCGTGAAATAATTGTTCGTACACCGATTCGGTAACGGAAAAATTCACATCGTTGCCGATCAAGTCCATCAACTCGAACGGTCCCATTTTGAATCCGCCGCTCTTTTTCACGATGCGGTCAATCTCTTCAACACTCGTAACATTTTCGCCGAGAATTTTCAACGCTTCGCCGTAAAACGGGCGCGCAACGCGATTCACAATAAATCCGGGCGTATCTTTTGCCTGAACGGTTTTCTTTCCCAATTGCTGAACGATCTCGGTTGCTTTCTTAATCGTTTCGTCAGAAGTTCGCGCGCCGCGAACGATCTCCACAAGTTTCATCAAATGTACGGGATTAAAAAAGTGCATTCCCACAACGCGCTCCGGTTTTTTTGTTGCGGATGCGATTGATGTAACGGAAAGCGACGATGTGTTTGTTGCGAGAATTGCTGTATGATGTGCGATCTGATCCAATTTTCTGAAGAGGTCTTTCTTCACGCGAATATCTTCCAGCACCGCTTCAATGATGATGTCGCACGTATCAAGGTCGTTGATATTTGTTCGTTTCCTGATACGATTCATTGCCTGCTTCATATCGTCGTCGGAGATTTTGTTCTTGTCAACGCCTCTCTTCAT
>JANONI010000292.1:0-5056 GCA_031420755.1 Bacteroidota bacterium
ATAAATTCAAAAAATTTACCGCGAAGTTCGCGAAGAACGCAAAGACGTTTTACTAAATGTAATTTATACTTCTTTGCGCCCTTTGCGTTCTCCGCGGTTACCTATCTGCTTCTAAAATAAAAAAGTCTTCCGCGAACGAAAGACTTTTCAAAAATTACAATACATTATGATTGGTCTCTCAGATCGATAGAATTACCGTTAGACAACATTGTGAATGTGACTGTGTTAGTTCAATATTAATTTTTGTCATTTTCATTACTTCTAATATACAAATTTGGTGCTTTGATGCAAATCTGAGTTACTGATTCTTTTCTTTTTTGCGACAACTTATCAAAACTGCCGCCGAAACCAACAGCATTGCAATAATTAGAAGCATCCCGCCAGGCAGTGGGACATTGTTTGTCGTAAGCAATGATACATCTCCGCCAATAATCATTCCCGCAAAAAACAATAGTACTACTTTATAAAGTGAAAACTCCCATTTCGTTTTCATACGATTTTTCTTTCTGCTCCTAAGGGAATAGATTTACTCCCGAATGTATGGATGCCAAAATTAAAAAACCCGAAGCGTTCATTCTTCGGGTCTTTGTGTTCATTGTTAACTGTTCCCTGAAAAAACCATTTTTTCTAAAGTCAGTTTCACTTTAATTTTTTCGTTTTTTACTTCGCAATTAGAACGTTTGCATCAAGTTTAAATAATCGTCATTGAACCGGTGAAATATTCTCTGCATCAATCCTGCGCACTATTACTTCATCTGATACAAAAAATCGTTTTGCTAATTTGGGAGAAACGAACTCTTTAATAACAGGGAGTTCAAGATCTGGTATTGCCGCTTTGGCTTTTTCTATTAATGGCCTTATTGCTTTCAGTTCTTCAATAAGAAGATTTCGGGGAATGAGTAGTCGTCCGGCAAACTCGCGTGCTTGATATTCTGCCCGTCCCCAAAATCCATCTGGGATTGTTTGCTGAATTTCTTTCCACTCTTCGTACGAAGTCGGTCGCAATTTGGAAACAATATCTTTGTGGAGAATGAAATGTCCAATTTCGTGAGCAATAGAAAAACGAACACGCACATCGGGACGACTTGGATCGTACACGATTTCTTTTAGATCACCGGAAAGAAATGCCTCTGTTTGGGCATGATAGCGAAGATCAGGGACGGGGATGATAAACAATTTCAAATTCCGCTCTGCAATTAATTCAACATCAATAGGTAGTTTTGTACCCCAGTATTGGTTACGCAGTTCATCTGCTCTGCGCCGAATTTCTTCATCAGTCAAATATGGAATCGATATTTTTGAGAAATCGACCGGCATTTATCGTTTTTTCAACAGAGCAAAAAGTTTACTCAAATCTTCGTCGCTTGGTTTTTCTCCGCGCACGGTTCTAAAGAACACGGGTAACGCAGACACAACATCTTTATCTTCAAAAACATCATCAGGAATCCGTTGCTGTGAAATTGAAGCGAGATCAAAAAATGTTACCCAATCATTGGTGTTTTTTTTGATTCCAAGTAATTTTGCAATTCCTTCAAGAGATTCACGAGTGCTCAGTGCTGGTAACACATCCCGCTCTACTTTACTCCAATTACTTGGGTCTAGTTCTGCTTTCCGACAAAATTCACGCAAACTAATATCTGCTTGAATTCTCTTTTCTCGTATAAATTCTCCAAATGTCATACCGCCTCCTCTTGTGTGGTATATATTATACCACAGTAAAAAGAAAAAGTCAAGTGGCATTTTTTTAATAATTACACAAAACCCGAAGCATTCACACTCCGGATTTTATTGTCCATTGTCAATTATCAACTATCAATTGATATTTATTTTTCCAAAATCTTTTTCGCTTTTTCTTTTTCGCTCTTCGTGAATGCAGAATATTCCAGCATCTGTTTCGCAAGATCAAGCGGATACGCAACTGTTACATCGGTGATGTTCCCTTTTGCATCCTTCACCGGTTCAAGTTTCGGCATTACAAATCCGGTATAGACTGCGCGGTCAAGTTTTTCCATTCGCTGCAGCACTTCATCGCGCAACGTGGTATCGATCTTGAATCCGTACGTATCGATCAATAATTTTGCCGCTGCAAAATCTCCCTCAGATTTTATGCGCTGGATTTCAGTAAGCAATTTTCCAACACCGATACGCATCTTTTCATAATCGGTCACGCGGAAATATGTTTTTCCATCCTTCTGCACCCGCTCGATGCAATCGGCATTCTTCACCAGCCAATGAATGTTCATCTGTCGGTTCTTCATGTGATCTTCTTCCAACTGATCGTGTCCTTTCGGAACGCGCTGCAGTTGAACCAATGTTGCATTCCGCACTTCTTTATCGTACATCGCTTTTACAACATCCATCGTATTAGGAATGATTCCGATCTCCACAAGTTTCGGATCCCAGATATGATAGAGTGCAACAAGATCTGCGCGCGCTTCTTCCAGCGTGGAATAATATCCCGGCAGCGCAGCCTGCGGTTCGACCTTCAAATTGGGGGAAACTTTTCCCGAAGCGTGACCAAGCACTTCGTGTAATGCGGTGTGCATATTATCGGCAAGGCTTGCAAATTTATCGGCGAGTTCAATTTCATTTGCGTCGAACGCAAATTCTTTCAGAATATCTTTCCCGCCCGTTTTATCATACGCATCAACAATGTTGTACAGTGTAACGGATTTGCTTCCGTATTGTTCGCGCACATCCTGCTCGTTGGGAAGATTGATTCCGATCGCACTCACAGGTCCGGCATCGCCGGTTTCTACTACAACATTAATTACGGTGTACTTTAACGGCTTCACATCCAATTTTTTATATTTTGCATCCCACGGCATTCGGTCTTCAAAATATTGTGCGTTCGTTCCAACTTGCTGGAACAATTTCGTCAACTCAGGATTTGCAAAATTCACCACCGATTCAAATTGTCCCTTTGCGCCGCGAGCATCTAAATACACTTCAATGAATCCGTGGATCATATCCACCTGCGATTCGGTCTCTTTTACCCAGCCAATATTATAATCACGCCAATCGTTCAAATCTCCTGTCTGATAGAACTTGATGAGTTTGCCAAGATTCTCTGCTTGAAGCGGCGTACTTGCGTATGCTTTTGCTTTTTCCAAATATGAAATGGCAACCTGAATATCTTCCGCATACAGTCCTGCAGGAATTTTCCCGCCGAGATGTTTATTTCCGGTGCGGTAGATTTTTTCAACAAGTTGTCCATTTTCTTTCACAACTTTGGAGTTCAGCGGATTTTTTTCTTTTCCGCTCTTTGCCCACGCATCAACTTCGGCGAAGGTCGTTCCCTCGTATAAGTTATTTGCACTTCCCGCGATCATATCTTCACCAGGAGTTTTATTCGTCTGCACCGGTTCAAATTTTTCATCGAACAGAGTCCGTTGAAGTCGTTCGAGTTTTTGAACAAGCGTTTCTCCATTCTTGAGAGAAATCTTTGCGCCATTTTTTACCGCAGTTGATACATTCGCGGCAAACTCTTCGAACGAACCTTGCATCACAAATTTTCGGGAAGTGATATTGTCGTACTGCGAATTGTTCACCCAAAATAATTTTGTATACAACACGATATTTTCATAAGACTTTTTATCGATTCCTTTTGGATGTGTGTAGAGTGCTTCGATCAGATCACGAATTTCCAACGCATCACGGTGGCGCTGATCGATGGCAATATCGCGCGCCGCAATTGCGGATTGATAGAGATAATAGGTGAACACTTTTTCTTTCAGCGAAAGTTTTTCAAATCCATCCGCATATAACTGCACAATGCGCACGGGACCGACATCTCCCATCTGTAATTTTTCAATTTGGTATTTTCGTTCCATACGATTCGACTGGTTTGGTTTATCTTTGTGTTGTGCAAAAACGTGCATGGATAATAGAATGATAAAAATCGTTGTTTTCATTGTTGCTCCAAAAAATTATTGTATTTTAAAGTAGAGAGAGAATGGTGTAAATGCAATTGAAGAGTTTAGGATAAATTTTCATTTTGATAAAAAAACATCGCCACAAAATCACTAATTCACTAAACTACATGAAACTTTTCTTGTTGACTTTGTGAAAAATTTTGTGTTTTTGTGTTTCTTAGTGGCAGGCTTTGCTTTTCTGTAAGCGACTGATCTGTTACTATATTTGCAACTTTTAATGAGGTTTTACCAATGTTGGGATTTGGATTGTCCATTTTTTTGGGATTTTTCGCTATTTTTTTTCGGCACGAAATTTCGATATACAGTATAACGTACTAGTAATTCAAAGATCTTAACGAAAGGAAATGTATGACACCGAGACAACAAGAATTAGTTCGCACAACATTTGCGCTGGTGCAATCGCAACAGGATCGTGTTACCGAATTGCTCTACCAAGAATTGTTTCGTTTAGAGCCAAACAGTAAAGCTCTCTTTCGCGGAGACATTGATGACCAGAAGAAGAAACTGATGCGGATGCTTCAGATTGCGGTTGAAAATATCGGCGATAAAAGTGAATTACAGCCAATGCTCTTTAATTTGGGAATGATCCATCAATCATACGGTGTAGAAGATCATCACTTCGTTTCTTTTGGAAAAGGATTGATCTTTGCGTTAAAGACAATCTTGAAAGAAGCATTCACGGCAGAAGTTGAAGAAAGCTGGAAAGCTGCATATCATTATTTTGCCGTAACGATGAATAACTTTCCGCATCACCCAGGAACAACCCAGCTTCCTCACAATTAGTTGCGTGATCGGGAACGAAAAATAGTCTATCTTGTGTTAGATACAGTGAGAATACCTCTTTAATGAAAAAGACCTTTGCCATATTTATGCTGTTAGTGTACACGATCCTTACTCTGGGAATGACGGTCATCGTTCATACCTGCGGCGGGGAATCTGAAACAATAATTGCACCCACTTTTTTTGAAGATCCCTGCGGCTGTGCAGATGAAATGCCGACGGAAAAATGCTGCACTACAGAAGTGGCTGCTGCGAAACTTGATGATGCACAAAAGGCAACCGTTACAACACTTGCTCAAAAATTAGTTGTTCTCGATTTGTTATCCAATGAAACAGATTTT
>JANONI010000293.1:0-2089 GCA_031420755.1 Bacteroidota bacterium
TTCAAACAGATATTTATCTTTGACTGACATGACTGCAAAAATTGTAAATCGCTTTGAACAAACTGTCTGCGGACTTCGGGCTGATGTGCTTCGGCTGAACAGCAAGCCAGCCGCTAACATAAGATTAAAAGAAATTTTAAAAAGAAGGGCTTTGTTCGGTAATCAAACAGTAGTGCTTCTAACAAACAGTTGTGGTAATACGAACAGTCGTGCTTCCCCGCCCGTTCCGAACGGGAACGTTCGGGCGGGTAATACCCATTTTTTAAAACTTCATTAATCCCTTCTTCGTTATTGCAATGTGTTGCACCACGCAAATTAGTTGATTTAACATTTTACTTTTACTATTTTAATCCACTCTTAGTCCACTATTTCCTTTAATTCTATCCCGAGAGGTAGGAAAGGAGCACACAATGAAGTACTCTTACCGAATTCGAATTGACCTCCTTCTCACAAGAACAACGAGAATCGGAGGTTTTTTTGTATGGTAAAACAACATGTTATTGATGCAAAAGGTTTTGTGCGCACGATTAACCGTTTAGCTCACGAAATTATAGAACGCAACAAAGGTGCAGAGACAATTGGTATTGTCGGCATCCGCACGAGAGGAGATTTTCTTGCTCATCGTATTGCGCAAAAAATTTTGCAGATGGAAAATATTCCAATCCCAATCGGAAGTCTTGATATTACATTATACCGGGATGATCTTCGCGGGAAAATAAACCAACCTCAATTAAAGACAACAGATATTCTTTATGATATTGCAAACAAGAATATCATTCTTGTTGATGATGTTCTGTTCACCGGACGCACAGTTCGTTCTGCGTTGAATGCTTTAATGGATATCGGACGACCTGCAAGTATTCAACTTGCAGTGTTGATTGACAGGGGACATCGGCAGCTTCCAATCAAAGCAGATTTTGTCGGGAAGAATATTCCTACCGCATATCAACAACAGATACAAGTGATGATGAGTGAGATCGATGGAGAAGATTCGGTGTATCTTTTAGAGACGGAAGGAGGAAATGAATAATGGCACTTTCAAGTCGTCATCTGCTCCGATTGCAGGGAATTCCTAAAGAAGATATTAATCAAATACTTGATGCCGCAATTTCCTTCAAAGAAATTCTCAATCGTCCGATTAAAAAAGTACCAACGCTGCAAGGGAAAACAATCGTCAACTTGTTTTTTGAAAATTCGACACGCACTCGTACATCGTTTGAACTTGCCGAGCGCCGGCTTTCTGCAGATGTTCTTAGTTTTTCGGCTTCAACATCCAGCGTTACCAAAGGTGAGACACTAAAAGATACTGCTCGCAATATTGAAGCAATGAAGATTGATATGGTAGTTATTCGCCATAATGCCGCAGGCAGTGCAGATTTTCTTTCCAAAGTGATCAATGCAAATATTATCAATGCGGGAGATGGACAGCACGAGCATCCGACACAAGGATTGCTGGATATGTTCACATTGCGTGAAAAATTTGGCAAGCTTGATGGACTTCATGTCTGCATCGTCGGCGATGTGCTGCATAGTCGCGTAGCTCGTTCCAATATTTTTGGATTGCAAATTATGGGAGCAAAAGTTTCTGTCTGCGGTCCTGCTACATTAATTCCGCGAGGGATTGAAAACCTTGGCGTGGATGTATATCATCACATTGATGATATCCTTCCAAAAGTTGATGCGCTAAATGTTTTGCGAATTCAACTTGAACGGGAAGCAGGAGGATATTTTCCTTCGCTGAGAGAATTTCACCGATATTTTGGCGTAACAAAAGAGCGGCTTGATAAAGTTGGGAAGCCGATCACCATCTTGCATCCCGGACCGATTAACCGCGATGTTGAACTCTCTGCCGATGTTGCCGATGGTCCGCACTCATTGATTCTTGAACAAGTATTGAATGGTGTAGCAATACGAATGGCAATTCTTTATTTACTTGGTGCTTCTGAATAATTATAAGGAAAACTATGTCTGAGAAAATATTATTACAATCAGGTCGCCTGATCGATCCAACAACAAATCGTGATGAAGTTGTTGATATTCTTATTACCGATGGAAAAATTGAATCCATAAAAACAAATATCGTTCCTTC
>JANONI010000294.1:0-3296 GCA_031420755.1 Bacteroidota bacterium
CACAAAGCATCATTGAAAATATTCCAATTATCAGTTCCGATTCAACATTTGATCATTATGGAATCAATCGAATTTGGTAAATGAAAATGTTGACCAAGCAAAAATTAGCATCCATCAAACAACTTCTTCAAAAAAAAAATCGCGAGGAAGAAGGAAAGTTTATTATTGAGGGATGGAAATCCATTGAAGAAGCGATTCATGCGGGAATAGAAATTGAAACAATTTTATACGACGAAAACCGATTTGAGAATATAACATTAATTCACTCGCTCAAACGTTCTGCGAAAGAAGTTTTATCTGCAAAAGCAAAAGAGATCGATGCCATTTCTGATACGGTTGCTTCACAAGGAATTATTGCTGTCGTTCCCAAATTATCAACGGATACTAAATTACACTCAATTTTTAAAAAACAATCTGCGCTTGTTGTGGTGTTGGATGGAATTACTGATCCGGGAAATCTTGGAACAATCATTCGTACGTGCGATTGGTTCGGCGTAGATGCATTATTGATTGGGAATAATTCTGTTGAACTGTATAATCCTAAAGTTGTTCGTTCAACGATGGGATCGTTATTTCATTTTCCTGTTAGTGAAGAATCCGATATAAAAGATTTTCTTGTGCGAAGTCGTGTAGAAAAGTTTACCATCTATTCAACGGAACTCACCAACAGCAACGACATCAGGCAAATCGCTTTTGCAAAAAAATCTGTGATCATCATTGGTAACGAATCTCACGGTATTTCAAAAGATATTTCTGCATTCGCCGATTCAAGAATTTTCATTCCTCAATTTGGGAAAGCGGAATCGCTTAATGCAGCGATTGCGTGCGGAGTAGTCCTTTCGCACATTCGGCTGAAATAATCCGTTTGTATTTTCATCATTTAATTTCAATATTCGATTGTGAAAAATCAAAAAATAAAACGTGTTGTCAGTCTTCCGCGAGCAATTTCAAAACTGGGTTACAATTCTCGCAGTCAAGCGGAAAAATTAGTTCTGAGCGGTGCTGTTTCGGTCAACGGAAAGGTCGTCAAATCCCTCTCGTTTCGAATCGATCCTGCCAAGGATAATGTGTCCATTAACGGTGAAGCGATTAGCAAGCAGAAGAAGTTTGCATACTTTCTCCTGAATAAACCGCTGAATGTCGTTACTACTCGTAATGATGAAAAAGGGAGATCGACCGTTTACGATTTGCTTACGCGAGAAAAAATGCTTGAAGGGATGGGACATCTATTTCCGGTAGGAAGATTGGATAAAGATACATCTGGCGCGCTATTGGTGACGAATGATTCTCAATTAGGTGAAAAACTAACAAACCCGGAATCAAAGTTTCCGAAAACATATACGGTTGTTTGCGACGGGATTCTTACCAGAGAACATTTGAGTCAGCTTGCTGAAGGAATTGAATTGGAAGATGGATATACAACGTTGCCGGCAAAAATATCAAAATTAGTTTCGGAGAATTCTGTCTCTCAATGTCAAATAACAATTGTTGAAGGAAAGAATCGGCAAATTCGAAAAATGTTTGAGTCGATTGGATTTCCCGTTGTGGAACTGCACCGTATAGCAATCGGTTCGTTACAATTAGAAAACCTTCAATCGGGAAAACTCAGGAAGTTGACTATGGATGAAATTGCGGAATTAAAAAAACGTAATCCCTGAGACAAAGAATATTATGCCACATATTGCTTGTACTATTGTTGAGATATGCATCTTTTCATTCGACAACAAAGAACCGTTGTATCTAATGCTGCGTCGTTCAAAATCTGAAAAAGTCTATCCTGATATGTGGCAGATTGTTACCGGTTCAATTGAAAACGATGAAACTGCTGTGCAGGGAGCGCTAAGAGAATTGAAAGAAGAGACAGGATATGTTCCGCAAAAATTCTGGATTGTTCCGCATGTTAACACCTTCTTTACGGTTAAGAACGATACGTTGAATCATACCGTTATTTTTGCTGCACAAGTCGCGCCAAAAACAAATCCTGTATTATCCAATGAGCATTATGAGTTTGGATGGTATTCAATTGGTAAAGCCAAGGCAATGTGCGTTTGGCCTGGGCAAATACAAGTGCTTGAAATAGTACACGAGTTTATTGTTGGCGGCAAATCTGCCGCAACACTATCTGAAATTATGCTTTGAGCGTGAAAAATGTTAAGATACTTTTTTCCGTGAATAATTTTCCCGATATTGAGTGAACATAAAAAACAAAATTGTTTTTAAAAATTAGGAGTTGGCATTGTCCATTTTAGTCGTAGGTTCGGTTGCCCTTGATGATATTGAAACACCATTCGGGAAAGTAAATGATGTTCTCGGAGGATCCGCAGTGTATATTGCCGTAGCTGCAAGTTATTTTACAACTCCGGTTCGTCTTGTTGGTGTAGTGGGCGGCGATTATCCTCAAACAGCAATCGATTTTTTGAATGAACGAGGCATTGATCTTGCAGGATTAGAAATTATTCAAGATGCAAAAACGTTCCGCTGGTCGGGACGATATCATTACGATCTGAATAATCGGGATACGCTGTCGTTGAATCTTAATGTCTTTGAAAAATTCGATCCGAAAATTCCTGAAACGTACAAAAAGACACGATATATCTGTTTAGGAAATATTGATCCCGCATTGCAGCTTCGAGTTCTTCAACAAATTGAAAAACCAACATTAGTTGTTGGTGATACGATGAATTTCTGGATCGACACAAAAAAAGAAGCATTGTTGAAAACCATACCATCTTTTGATGTTTTCATCCTCAACGATTCTGAAGCTCGTTTATTGGCAAACGATCCGAACCTTTTGCGCGCCGCAAAAAAGATCCGTGCTATGGGGGCAAAAACAGTGATTATTAAAAAAGGTGAACACGGCGCATTGCTGTTCCACGAAGATCATATTTTTTCTGCACCCGCTTATCCGTTAGAAGATATTTTTGACCCGACCGGTGCCGGCGACACATTCGCTTCCGGATTTACTGCGTGGCTTGCAAAGACGGATGATCTTTCATTTGAGAATATGAAACGCGCAGTTATTTATGGCAGCACAATGGCATCGTTTTGTGTAGAAAAAGTTTCTGTTGACGGACTGCGCGATCTCTCATACCTTAAGATTCAAGATCGATTCAGAGAATTCAAAGCACTTTCAAAATTTGATGAGTAAATTAAATCAGCACAGAGTCTTGAAAAAAGTAATAATTTTAAGACTCTGTGGTATTCTTTATGAAATCCATCGAATGGTTAAACACATCAATCCGTTTTTTAGATCAAACCGAACTTCCGCTTAACGAAGTCTATCTTGAAACGTCAGA
>JANONI010000295.1:0-3030 GCA_031420755.1 Bacteroidota bacterium
CAAATTCCTACGAGGCAACCGCTGGTTCGGATATCGTTGTCATCACCGCAGGAATTCCGCGCAAGCCCGGAATGAGCCGTGATGATCTGCTAAATACCAATGCAGGAATCATCAAATCCGTTACCGAGCAAGTTTGTGCAACATCGCCAAACACGATCTTGATTGTCGTTTCAAATCCGTTGGATGTGATGGTTCACGTGGCGCAAAAAATTTCCGGGTTCCCGCGCCATCGCGTTATCGGTATGGCTGGTGTGTTAGATACAGCTCGCTTCCGTTCATTCATCGCAATGGAATTAAAAGTATCCGTTGAAGATATCACTTCCTTGATTCTTGGCGGTCATGGTGATTCAATGGTTCCGCTGGCACGCTATACTTCAGTTGCTGGAATTCCGTTGACAGAATTAATGTCTCAAGATAAGATTGATGCAATTGTAAAACGTGCACAAAATGGCGGAATTGAAATTGTGAACTTCTTAAAAACAGGAAGTGCGTACTATGCTCCATCTTCCGCCGCAGTGCAAATGGTTGAATCGATCGTGAAAGATAAAAAACGTATCCTCCCCTGCGCTGTGATGCTGAATGGTGAATACGGAATTAAGGATACCGTTGTTGGTGTGCCGGTAAAACTCGGACGAACCGGAATGGAACAAATTCTTGAAATTAAATTAACGCCGGAAGAAAATGCCGCGTTGAAGAAATCTGCCGATGAAGTGAAATTGAATATGGATAAGGTGAAGTTTTAAGCGGAGACTTTTAGATTTCAGATTACAGATATTAGATTGTTAGACAAAACGCCTCGCAGAAATTGTTCCAAGGGAGTCCCTTCGGGACGGGGCGTTTTATTTTAGCAGTTTCGCTTCAATAAAAAATCTTTTTCATAGCAACATTTTTTCAAATTTTTTTCCTTGCTGTATAATTAAAAAACAACTTCGTTTGCTCCAAAATCTTTTAAGGAAAATTTATACAAGCTAAAATTATTTTTATCTTGACCAGTCAAATAATAAATCGGGAAATTTTGTTTCCGATAATTTGAGGTTGATTCATTGTCCATTACATCGCGGACAACAACATTTTTTTGCTCAAAATAATTGAACTCTTCAATATTATCATTAATAGGTTTGTGCAATTCTACCGCCAATTGTGTAAACCATATTCCACACACAAGTACGCTGTTGTTTTCTACCTTTGATATAAAATCTATTACCTTTTTTACATATTCATCGCGAGCAATTCGTTGCAGCCGATCTTTTATAATTGGACCGTGAATTAAATTTAAATCAACTGCTCTTTGACCAATGCTCATGGTATATGATGGTGTCAAAGTTTTTACACTCCACGGCATATCGGAAGTATTAATCCCCATGAAAAAAGATGATAACGCTATGGTTAATAAGAAGAAGATCGACTGTTTGAATGATAAATTGTGCGTAAATAGAATTATTACAAAAGGAACTATTGGAATTAAATACCCTGCATCATACGGAGCAAAAGCAAATGCAATAACATATAAGCCTATTACTATTAAAGACAGCTGGTTAATTTTATCGTTTACAAATTCTTTTAGTTTTTGTGTTCTAAAAAATTGCAACGCTAACAGTATTGAAAAAAAAGTTATGCCAAAAAAACCAAAAATACCCCAAATATCGATGGACATATTTTTAACGATGTAAAGTGCAGATATGCTTCCGGTAGAGTACGAAAAAAAATGAACCCCATACTTCATCACCACCGGTAAAAAAGCAATAAGAGAGGTTATGAAGAAGCCAAAAAATAATTTCGCATAATTTTCGTTCTTTGTACTTGTATTTATATATTGAATCAAGAAAAATAATGGCAATAACATCCCGGCAGATGTTATTCTACATCCAGTGGCGATACCTAAAAAAATTCCAGAAAGAAAATATTTTTGCGTAATTGCAGAATAAAAAGAAATAAAAATAAAACATAGTGCCCAAATATAATCCATTGAATTTGTGCTATTGATATAAACAATTGGCACAAAAGCGAGAGCGATGCTTGGATACAAATAATGTTTGAATCCCAATTGTTTTATGAATTTTGCAAAATACAACACGCATAATGAACTTAAGAATGCTGTTAAAAAATTGTAAACCGTTGCATTTTTAATTGGCAGCAAAGCATAGGTGATTTCCTGAACAGGGTATCCAGGCAAACGCGAAGCGACATATTGCTTTGTTGTGTGAATGGCATTGGCAACACTGGCAACTCTCCATGAGTCTGGATCTATGCCATATCCATATTCAATAAACGGGATTCTAGAAATCAAAACTGCAAAAAACAACAGGATAAGAATTAATGTCTCTCTTGCTTGAGGCTTCATGGTATTTGGATTTGGAATTAATATTTCCAAACAGTTTTTGGAGGCGAGATAAAATGAAAATCCCGAAATCTTTTCGATCTCGGTATTTTGTCTACCAATCTACTATCTGTAATCTAATAATCTGCTCTCACAACTTCATCACCATCGTCACTTCGTTTCCTTGCTCGTTATATGTTACGGACTGCATGAATGCTTTCATCAGAAAAACTCCGCGTCCGCCGGTGCGGAGAAGATTATCTTCGTGCAGCGGGTTAGCAATATCTTCCGGTTTGAATCCTTCCCCTTCGTCTTTTACTTCTACCGTCAAGGTTTTTCCCTTTTTCGAGCATGTAACTACTACATGTTTTGATTCATCGTTCTTGTTGCCATGAATAATTCCGTTGTTCACCGCTTCGGTAACGGAGACCAGCAGTGCGTGTAGTTTTTCTTCCGGCAGTTTAAACTTGTCATTCACCGTGTGAAAGAATTTCTCAACCAGATTGATGTTCTTCCGGCTGCTCGGTATGGAAAGTTGAAATTGTTGCCCGGTTGATTTCATACGGTAATATTATATTTATTCTCGCAAAGACGCAACGGTTTAATTCCTGCTGAAAATATATTTTATTCTTTGTGACTTTGTGTGAGATATTCTTAAAAATAATATCGCACATTCATCGTTATATTTGTAAATTCCTGAATCGAATTGCTGC
>JANONI010000296.1:0-4309 GCA_031420755.1 Bacteroidota bacterium
GTTTAATACCCCGACGCTTGCGTCGTGATGTCATTCCCGCGTGCTTTTGGCGGGAATCTATTCTATGGATGCCCGACAGAAACATTCGGGCATGACGAAGATACCCCGCTGCTTGCGGCGGGGTATCTTCATTATTTTTCACACGGTCAGCATGTTGCATTGTATTCTTTTGAATCGTTACTCGTGATTGCAAAAAAATTCGATATGAATATTTGTTCTAATGGTAAAAGTTTCCATTTATTGACACCAAAGAGAATTAACAATACGTTGTTCAATGTTCTACTAAAAATATCATTGATCGGTTTACCGTCTGTGATAAAATATATGATCGGAAGTAAAACAAAATCAGATTCGTTAATAGGACAAGGTTTCCGTAAGAACGTAATGTAAAGTGAAGTATGAATGTTTTATTCGATCATCAAGTATTTTCATTTCAGGAGTACGGCGGCATTTCCCGCTATTATTCGCAATTGCTAAAATTATTTGCGCAAGGAAATGAAGTTCATCCCGACCTGTTAATCAAATATTCCAACAATTCCTTTTTAGCCGACCTTTCAATCCGCGCGCCGCAGACGTTTTTTCCTTCGTATCGTTTTAAAGGCCGCAACGAAATTATCCGATTGCTAAATCAATCATATTTCAAAAAAAAATATCAGATATTAATTCAGCCTGATATTTTTCACCCCACGTATTATCACCCATATTTTTTGGATACTATTGGAGACATCCCTTTTGTTCTTACCATCTATGATATGGCACATGAACATTACCCACATTTATTTCATTCGTTCGACTTTACAATAAAAAATAAAAAAATATTAGCTGCAAAAGCAGATCGAATTATAGCGATATCGAGCCATACAAAAAACGATGTTGTGCGGATGCTGGGTGTTCCGGAATCGAACATCGATGTTATTCCGCTGGCAACGGATATTATGCTTGATCGTTCACTGTTGCCGGCGGTGCCGCTTCCGGAGCGCTATATTCTTTACGTTGGCGCACGAAATACGTATAAGAATTTTTTGTTTTTTTTACGAGCGGTAAAACCGCTGATTGATGATACGAATCAACTTTCTATCGTTTGCGCCGGGGGAGGAACATTCTCCGCCACCGAGTTGAATGAAATAAGCCGATTGAAACTTTCGGACAAGATCATTCAAATGAATGTGGCAGACGAAATTCTTGCGGTTCTTTATTCGAAAGCGAAAGCATTTGTCTATCCGTCGCTGTATGAAGGGTTTGGTATTCCTGTCCTCGAGGCCTTTGCCTGCGGTTGTCCGGCGATATTGAGCAATCGGAGTTCGCTGCCAGAGGTAGGCGGAGATGCTGCACAGTATTTCGATCCGGAAGATCAGGAAAGTCTGGTGACAGTGCTCTCCGAAGTATTGAACAATAACGATGCAGCCGATACCATGAGAATAAAAGGATCGAAGAGAGTAAAAATGTATTCTTGGGAGGATACTGCTCGAAAAACTCTTGAGACATATAAGAAAGTACTACGCAATGTCATACAAAAGTGAAGCACCCTTCGAAATGTAATTTAATTGTAAATTCCAACTCACATTGCCATGAAACAAATATGACCCCCAAAATAAAATCAAGAAAAAAAAGTAATAACCGAGGAGCGGCATCTAAGAAGAATATCATCGATAGAAGTTATCGCTCACACGAAGTAAATATCGAAAACATATTGAAGGAAAAAGATCAAAATCTGTTTTCTATTAGGAACCAGGATTGTGCCGCTTATAAGTTAACAGCAGAACCGTTGAAGAACCTGAAACCCTTTTTCGATGCAAAGAAAACATGGTTGACTGTAGCAGATTATAGCGGCTTTGAAGCAAATTATTTATTGCAGCACGGACAGCATGTTATGGCATCGGACATTTCGGATGCTTTGCTCAGGGAAGTTAAAGCCGAAGGGCTTATTACCGGGTACAGCAAACAGAATGTTGAAAAACTAATGTATGGTGACAACTCTTTTGATTATGTGATGTGTAAAGAAGCTTTTCACCACTTCCCAAGAGCTTATCTGGGACTGTATGAAATGATCCGTGTGGGCAAGATGGCAACAATCCTTGTGGCTGAACCAATTGACATCCTTTCTAAAATGTCACTGCTCGTTTTGATCAAAAATATCTGTGACAAGATACATCCATTATTGATCAATAAATTTTGGAAAAATCGTTTTTCATGGGAAACTGTCGGCAACTATGTATTCAAAGTTTCTGAGAGAGAGATAGAAAAAATCGCCATGGGTATGGGACTCCCCTATATTGCATTTAAGAGATATGAAATCTTTGCGACTCATAAAAACATCGACGGCCTGTCGGATGTCCCACTCAATCAAAAACTTCATAGAAAAATAAAGATGAAATTGGCAGGGAGAAGTCTTATAAGCTCGTTGGGAATCGTTCCCCATAGTTCGTTGTGTTGCGTTGTATTCAAGGAACAACCAAGTAAAGAAATTGTAAAAAAAATGAAAGACATGGGATTTATTACAATTCAACTACCGACAAATCCATATTTGAGGTGAATTCGATCCACTTAATAAAAAGTAATATAGATAGGTTAAAAAGAAATTTCACCGCGAGACAGCTCCACTAAGAATTTTAGCCAACATTCCGGCAATTTCTTTTCGGTCAAACTGGCGCACAACATTTATATTGGTTTGAAAATTTTGTACGCGGTCAAAGAATTCCTGGGAGTCACCATATTTTTCGTAAGAGTGGCATTGAAGAACGGATTAATTTGTAGCGTGATGGTGGAAAAGCAAAACGATATCAAGTGAAACAAGTAAGAGATGTATTGCTTGCGTACGATTTGAAGGAGATAGAATGAATACAAAGTATGAAATAATTCTTTATTGGAGCAACGAAGACTCTGTATTTATTGCTGAAGTTCCTGAGTTGCCGGGATGTAAAGCCCATGGTAAAGCACAGGATGAAGCATTACGAAATGCTCAAGAAGCAATTCAATTATGGCTTGATACAGCAAAAGAATTTGGTGATCACATTCCCGAACTTAAAGGTCGCCGATTAATGGTTGCGTAAGATTAAAACATTAAGTCTGCCGATCTCGTTTTGTTATACAGAAAGTGACGTTCAGCGGGTGGTTGAAGTGATGAATAAATTTTGAAATGATTTCGCAGATGTTGCCGATTTTTATATCAGGTGGACTCCATCTCCAAGATGGAGTCCACCTCAATTCTATTTCACCAGCATCATCTTTTTTACTTGCGAGAATTCGCCGGCGCGGATTTCATAAAAATAAATTCCGGAAGATAATCCGATGCCGTTAAATTCTTTTCGATATCTTCCTTGCGGTAAATTCTCATCAAGCATTGTTGCAACCACTTGCCCCAGCGTATTAAAAACCCTCAGCACTACATGTTGTTCTTTCGGTAACGAAAATTCTATGATCGTATTTGGATTAAACGGATTTGGATAATTTTGTTCAAGGGAAAACGATTGAGGATACATGAATTCTTTATCGAGAACTCCAGTTATCGTATTATCTAAAACAAAATCATCAAAGAGAGCGTATGTTCCCAGATGATATTTCCCCGATGATGTATCAGGAAATGAGTAAATCGAAACAGAAGCGGTTTCAGGTATAACGTTGGATACCATGCTTATCCCAAATTGAAATGCTGTATAGATTGTTTTTTTTGTAGTCAAATCCATTGATCCAGCTCCGACAAGTTTACCACTTACGCCTCCTTGCTTACCATAAATTATTACCAAAAAAGTTATATAATCGCCACTATCAGGGTATAATTGATGCCATCCTTTGAATGAAAATGTATTTCCTGAAACAGGAAGACTATCTTGAAACAAGGAACCAAGGAATGGCGTGCCAAAAATTTCGGAGTGGCCAAACTTTAATGCCAATGTACCAGAACGTACAATTACAGATTTTTTTGAACTGATCGTGTCTGTTTTCCATGATACCGGAAGATTCCCGCTCCATGTTTCGAATCCTCCGTTTTTCAAAAAGTTTTGCGCTTGGCACAACGACAACGCAAAAACACAACACGTGATAAAAACGTAGCATCGTCTCATAGTACCTCCAAATGTTAGTGATGTAATAGTTATTTATTGTTGAGAGTGGATTTTTTACATTTTATTTAGGGTAAATTTTATTGGTTAATATACCCTTGCACATTTCAATACGCAAGAATATTGTTTTCCCAATCCACAAATAGTGACGATAAACACAAGAACAATTCTCTTGTGAAATTATGGGCAGTTCCAAAAATTCCAGAGGATTGTTAGTTGTCCGACAGTTGTACTGTCGGACATGCGTTTCT
>JANONI010000297.1:0-5325 GCA_031420755.1 Bacteroidota bacterium
ATGAATTCGCGCGCGACATTGAACCGTTCGCTTAAAGCGAACGGTTCAGTTCTTAGTCCCAAAATTAAGTTTTTAGAGATGCCCTTATGCAGCATAAACACCAACTGCCGCTTCTTCTCCTTGCGGGAATGGAGAGCCAACGGCAAATTGTGTTGCATCGTCAAGTTCGGCAAACAATTTTTTTTCGTAATCTTCTTTTATTTTCGACGTCAATATTTTTTTATCAATCAATAATTTTTCGATACGTTGAATAGGATCTTTTTTCTTCCACTCAGCCAACAATGTTTTGGGCACATACTCTGCACCATCGTGAGCTGAATGTCCGTGCATCCTCATTGTTACGGATTCGATCAACGTTGGACCTTCACCACCGCGCGCACGTTCTACAGCTTGTTTACATGTGGAAAATACTTCATCAATATCTGTTCCATCAATTGTAAATCCGGGAATCCCATATCCTATTGCGCGATCAGAATATTTC
The DNA here is from genome assembly GCA_031420755.1 of Bacteroidota bacterium. GTDB lineage: Bacteria > Bacteroidota > Ignavibacteria > UBA10030 > UBA8401 > UBA8401. Next base: position 482 of record JANONI010000297.1, read on the forward strand.
TCCATCGCTTTTTGTTTTGCTACCGGTGTTGAATAAGCAAACTGATTATTTTCGATAATCAAAACCAACGGCAGTTTCATCACCGACGCCATTGCTAATGATTCATGAACATCGCCAACATTGCTTCCACCATCGCCGATATATGTAAGAACAACAGATTTTTCTTTTCGTAGTTTGCTTGCAAGTGCAACACCGCACGCCATCGGAATCATCGCCGCAAGATGACTGATGTTACCATAGATTCTTAATTTCGGATCGGCATAATGTCCTGTACCATCTCGTCCTTTTGATAACGAATTACCCCTCGCAAGATGCTGCAACATTAAATTGCGAAGCGATTGTCCTTTCACCAAATGCGCGCCCATATCTCTGTGCATCGGAAAAAGATAATCTTGTTTCTCTAATGCAAATGCGCTGCCAACAGCCGTTGCTTCATTCCCATTTCCAGTATATGCCCCGCCAACAATTTTTCCCTGACGATAGAGTTTCAAAATCGATTCTTCAAACTCTCGCGTCAACCGCATGAAGTAATAAAGTTTAAGATATTCTTCCGAAGAAAGAGAATATTTTTTTTTCTTACTTTTTTCTTCTTTCTGTTTTTTTTGCATTACGCTCTATTAATTCAAGTTTCTTCACATCAAACAAATCTTCTGGGCGGCCAGATTTTAATTTATTAAGTTTTAGATCATCCAAATGAATGACCGACAATAATTTCCCACCAATCCGCATTTTCTTTCTTCTTTTGTAACAATCTTGGAATGTTAATCCGCTCACTCCAGTTAAAATATCAATTCTCAGTGGTGTGTATCCGAATTGATGTATCATTCCATCTTTAGCAAAATCTTCTGCTTTAAGATTGAGCGAGGCAAAACCAAACTCATCTAATACAGCTACAATCTTTTTTCCATTCTCAGCACTTGATTCTACCCATACATCTAAATCACCAGTATATCGCGGATAGCCGTGTAAGCCAACAGCAAATCCTCCAATAACAAGATATTTAACTTTTTTCGAGTTTAATAAATCGATAAACTCTTTGAAGTTTTCGTTTAGTTCTATTTCCATTTTGTTTATCGCTTTTCATTTGTCTCAAAAATTCAATCGCAATTGCCCGTTCACGAAAACTCTTTTTTGCCCAATATTCAACATCGTTTGGTTCTTCGCCAACTTTGTATGTCTTAACAATATTCTTATACATCTTCATATCTAATACGCCGCTAATTTTTCCAACGCACTTGTTATGTCATGTTCTTGGGGAAGAATTGCTGATTCAAGTGCTGGCGCAAATGCAATCGGCGCATCAAGTGCAGCAACACGTGCAAGCGGTGCATCTAAGTATTGAAAACATTCTTCTACAATCTGCATACCGATCTCAGCACCAAATCCGCCAGTCTTAGTATCTTCGTGAACGACAAGAACTTTGCCGGTCTTGCGAACAGAATTGAAAACAGTTTCTTTATCCCACGGACACAATGTTCTCAGATCAATAATCTCGCAACGTACACCTTTTTCTTCCATCTTGCGTGCTGCTTCAATTGATCGTTGCACCATAAATCCCCACGTTACTATCGTTATGTCATTTCCCTCTTTTTTAACTTTGGCAACACCAAACGGCAGACAATAATCATTATCCGGTTCAGGAGTTGATGCAAATTGCTGACGATATAATCCTTTGTGTTCACAGAATAGTACGGGATTATCTTCACGTATCGCCGTCTTTAATAATCCTTTTGCGTCTGCCGCATTCGATGGAAATGCAATCCACAATCCAGGAATGTGTGTGAAAAATCCCTCGATACTTTGACTGTGATACAATCCGCCGCGAATAAATCCGCCGACTGCAACACGAATAACAACCGGACAGCTCCAATCACCATCCGTGCGATACCGCATATGCACCAGTTCATCTTTAATCTGCATGAACGCAGGCCAGATATAATCGCCGAATTGAATTTCAACAACAGGTTTAAATCCGCGCACAGCCAAACCGATTGCAGTTCCCATTATACTTGCTTCTGCAAGCGGAGAGTTAAAACATCGTTCAACGCCGAATTTATTCGTTAAATTTTTTGTTGCCGAAAACACTCCACCTTTTCCGTCTGCAACATCTTCACCATACACGATCATTTTCGGGTTTCGCTTCATTTCTTCATGCAAAGCATGATTGATCGCATCTACCATAACAACACTGTTCCCTTTATGTTCCGGCTCTACAAATCCCTCTTTGGGAACAAAAATATTTGGTGAGAAAATATTTCGTTCAACTGTATCCGCAGTCGGGCTTTCTGCCGCTTCTGCATAATCCGCAGCTTCTTCAACTTCGTGTTTAATTTCTATGCGGAAGTTATCAATATCTTTTTGTGTTACTATTTTTTGTTCTATAAGAAACTTTTCAAAGTTTGGAATCGGGTCACGTCGTTTATCCGCTTCGATCTCCTCCAACGGCATATATTTTTTTGGATCGTCTGAAGATGAATGAGGAAATAATCGCACACATTCAGCTTCAATCAAACAAGGACCGTTTCCGGCACGCGCATATTCCACCGCTTCTTTTGCAGCAACAAACGATTCAACAAAATTTGTTCCATCAATGTTGAATGTTTTTAAATTCGGATAATTACAATATAATTTTGCCACCGAGCCGCCCGCAATCTGATCCTTCACATGAACAGAGATAGCATATTTATTATTTTGCACATAAAAAATCACCGGAAATTTTTCACGGCTTGCCCACGCAACCGCTTCTGCAAATTCACCTTCACTTGTTGCACCTTCTCCGGAAGAGACATACGTAATTTCATCATTATATTCTTTGCGCGAACCCATTGCCGTTCCAACCGCTTGCAAATATTGCGTTCCTGTTGGAGAAGATTGACCAACAATCCTCAATGCTTTGTTACCGTAATGCGAAGGCATTTGTCTTCCGTGCGAACTTGGTCCTTCGGTGCGATGCATGTTTTCGCAAAAAATTTCTTTGGCGGTAGAACCATACGCAAGTGAAAATGCAAGATCGCGATAATACGGATATGCCCAATCGTACGCAGGTTTCATCGCCATTGCCATCGCCACTTGGCATGCTTCATGCCCCGGACCGCTGATGTGAAACAATATTTTTCCCTGCTTCAACAGATTCATTTCTTTTTCATCAATGAGCCGTGCAAGCAGCATTTTTTTGTACGCAAAGATCAATTCAACATTAGTAAGAAGATTGGTATCGTTGATGAAAGAATGTTTCGTTGCTCCATTGTTTAGTACACCAGCGGAAGTTAATTTCTTTTCTGATGTTGCAGCATTCTTTGATGCCATTATTGAATCTCCTCAACTGCTGCTTCATTGTGGCGAAGCATCGTTTCAAGTTCTTCCGTTGAAATATGTTTGACTTCGAACGAAAATATTTTTGCAAAATGATTGACGATATGGTGTTGAACATCTGCTATAGCAATTGTATTTCCAGCAACATTCTCAATCGATGTAACTCCTTTATGGAAAATTCCACACGGAATAATTCGGTTAAAAAAAGAAAGATCGGTACCGACATTCAACGCAAATCCATGCATCGTAATCCATTTGCTTACCTTCACTCCGAGTGCCGCAATCTTATCATGCTTTACCCAAACACCGGTAAATTCTTTTTCTCGTCCACCAACAATACCATATTCATTAAGAACATCAATAATCACTTGTTCCAAATCGCGGAGATAACGATGTATGTCGTTGTAATGCAAATTTAAATCGATGATAGGATAACCAACAATTTGTCCCGGACCATGAAATGTAACATCTCCTCCACGATCGATCCAAAACATATCAATCTTTTTTTCATTCAATTCTTGTTCGCTTGCAAGCAAATGATTTTCGTCGGCACCTTTTCCAAATGTAAAAACTGGATCGTGTTCAGTCAACAACAGAATATCTCCAATACGTTGCTCAAGACGTGCCTGCACACCGAAGTGCGGTGTTTCGGCACGCAGGCGTGCAGAAAAAATTCTTTTCTGCAATTCCCAAGTTTCAGCGTATCGTGTTCTTCCTAAATTAACAACGAATAATTGACTCATTTATTTTCAATATACTTTTTAATATCTAACGCACCGTGAAAGACTCCGATAATATCAATTGTGTTATCCGATTTAATCAAATATGTAATTCTATAATGACCATATAAAAAAATTCTAAAGTTACGATCGGGTAGGTCTAAATACTTGTATCCAATTTCCGGAAAATCCTTAAGAAGTTCCGTCTTCTTTACGATTCCATCAATCGTTTTTCGTGCAGCAGAAGGATTATCAAGTGCAATAAAGTTATGAATACTTTTTAGCCAACTTCTTGCTTCATTCGTCCAATTTATTGTTGCCATTGATTGATTTGTTTTTTCATTTCATCGTGCGAAATTACTCTCCCGCTGTCAGAATCTGATAAACCACGTTCAACCATCCTTTTGAAAGCAAGTTCTCGTAATATCTCATCATAACTGCTATCTTCCGGTTGTGATTGAATCACTTCTATCATCATCTCTTTTGTATTTCGCATACCTCACCTCGTTTAATGAAAAATAAACTTCTGAAATCTTTATGTCTACGAAGGTTTTATTCAACAATTGTAACTACACAGCGTGTTTTTTTATGCCACAGTCTACGACCCGTAGGGATTACACAGATTTTCAAAGAAAATATTTTATGTTTCTACTCTGTGAACTCCCCGCCTGCCATAAGCACGTTGTACGTGCGGTCTACGACTCGTAGAGCGGGCAGGTGTGGCATAAAAAAACACGCTGTGTAGTTACAATTGTTGAATAAAACCTTCGTAGACATAAAGATTTCAGAAGTTTATTTTTCATTAAACGAGGT
>JANONI010000298.1:0-13242 GCA_031420755.1 Bacteroidota bacterium
GCGAAAATCTTTCATATAATCATCCGGAAAAAATGAAAATGAATAAATGATTTTGGTTAAATCAGACTGATAACTGACAACTGAAAGCTGAACGCTGAAAGCTGAACGCTGATTGCTGAACGCTGACTACTGAACGCTGACAACTGAATGCTGACAACTTTATCTTAACTCTTCTATCTTTTCCCGCTCACGAATCACTCTCACTTTATCCCCATTCACCAATACTTCCGCCGCGCTTGGTCTGGCATTGTAATGCGATGAAACAGAAAATCCGTATGCGCCGGCAGTGAGAATTGCAATATAATCTCCGCGCTTAACCAACGGCATCGTACGCTCTCGTGCAAAAAAATCTCCCGTTTCGCACACCGGACCGACAATATCTACAGTTTCTTTTTCAGTATCGTTCAATGTCAGCGGAACGATTTGATGATACGCTTGATACAAACTGGGACGGATCAGATCATTCATTCCGGCATCAACAATAACAAACTTTTTTACGCCGTTATCTTTTCGATAGAGCACTTTTGTTATCAAGATTCCCGTGTTCGCTACGATTGAACGCCCCGGTTCTATCATTAATTTACATTTTGCTTGTTTGAGAATTGGCAGAACGGAAGTAATAAATGCATTGTTACCGGGAGTTTCATCTGCACCAGTCGCTTCTTCAACCGGAAGCAGCGGATGTCTGATCGCATTCTTATAGGTTACGCCGTATCCTCCGCCAAAATCAATATGTTGAATATTGATTCCGCCGCTGCGCAATTCTTCAACCATTGAAACAACAGTCTGCGCAGTGTGAATGAACGGATCAAGTTTGAGAATTTGCGATCCGATGTGAGTGTGGATTCCGTCAACATGTAAATGCTGAAGCGAAGCCGCATAGTTGAATGTTTCAACGGCTACGGTAATATCAATTCCAAATTTATTTGTCTTTAATCCTGTTGAAATATACGGATGCGTTGACGCATCAATATCGGGATTAATGCGAAGTGCTATACGTGCTTTCATATTCAACAGTCCCGCAATTTCATTAATCACTGCAAGTTCTTCTATGGATTCTACATTGAATGAAAAAATATTTTGTTTCAATGCGTATTCGATCTCATCATCACGTTTACCGACACCCGCAAAAGTAATTTTCGACGGACTAAATCCTGCTTTCAGCGCAAAATGAATTTCTCCCGCTGAAACAGCATCCGCTCCGGCACCTTCCTTTGCAAGTAATTTCAATAACTCAAGATTACTGTTCGCTTTTAATGCATAGCAAATAATATGATCCACATCAGCAAACGCACTATCAATCGAGCGATAATTTTCTATCATCTGTTGTTTGCTGTAAAGATATAACGGCGTTCCAAATTCTTCCGCAATTTCCTGAACAGAAACATCTTCGCAAAAAAGTTGATTTTCTTTGTAGTGAAAGTGTGTCATTGTTTTTTTAGCTTTTAGGTGTTGGCTATTAGCCATTAGATTTTTTCTGAGATTTAGCAAACTTAGATTTTTGCTAATCGCTAAAACCTAATGGCTAACAGCTATTTTGCTACTCAAATATTTCCGGAAAATTTCCGGCATTCGCAAATAATTCTTTATGCAGCCGCCGCACGGCATCATCAACATGGTTTTCGTCAACAACAAAACTTAAATTAATTTCGGATGCTCCTTGCGAAATCATATTGATATTCACATCGGTGATTGCTGAAAGCATTCGAACCGCAAGTCCCGGCGTATTCCGTAAATTATCGCCGACAATACAAATGATCGCTTTTTTATCCGTTACAGTAACCGTTGCAAATTGTTTCAACTCTTTAATGATGTGCGAAAGATTCTTCGTGTTATCAATCGTTGCCGTTACACTCACTTCCGATGTTGCAACCGTATGAACGACTGTTTGATATGTATGAAAAACATCAAATACATTTTCGAGAAATCCGGTTGCCAAAAACATTCGGGTGGAAACAATGCTGATCATTGTGATTCCCTCTTTGTACGCAATGGATTTTACGATACAGCGTTTATCCGTTTTCGGTTTTGCAACGATCAATGTTCCGGACGAGCTTGGATTCTTTGAATTTAGTACCCGCACCGGAATATTTTTTTTCACCGCCGGAAGAATCGTTTCGGGATGAAGTACACGCGCGCCAAAATATGCAAGTTCGGCGGCTTCGTTGAACGACATCACTTTAATTTTTTTCGCGTCCTTTACAACACTCGGATCGCTGGATAATATTCCATCAACGTCTGTCCAAATTTGAATATCTTCAGCATCCAGCAATGCGCCGATGATCGCCGCGGAATAATCCGATCCGCCGCGACCGATGGTTGTTGTCACTCCTTTAACCGTTGAGCCGATGAATCCCTGCGAGATGACAACATAACCATTATTCACTTTCGGTTGAACAATTTCCCGCAATTTTCGCTCGGTGATATCAAACTGCGGAATTGCCTTTGTGAATTGATCATCGGTAATGATAAATGAACGCGCGTCAACCCAAAAAGATTTCAATCTCTGCGATTCAAAATAATGATGAATAATGAACGATGACATTCTTTCACCGTAGGCAGCAAATGTATCAAGCGAGCGGTTGGTCAATTCTCCCAGCACAACAACGCCGTTCACTAGCGCGGCAAGTTCTTCCGCAATCGTTGCCAAATGTTTAATCAAAAATCTCTGCATATCCCCTTCAAAAAGATCTTTAGCAATCTTTTTGTGACGGGATTCGATTACAGCAACAAGGTTCAACGATTCCTCTTTTTTCCCTTCCGATGCTAACAGTGCGGTTTGCAGCAATTGATTTGTAATTCCGGAACACGCAGAAACGATCACGATCGGTTTTCGAGGAAGTTCTTTCCGTACAATCTCTGTTAAATTTTTTATCGCCTTGGCATCTTCAACAGAAGTGCCGCCAAATTTCATTACAATCATTATTCTCTCTTTTTTTACTAATGGGCATCTCTAAAAATCATTCCGTAGTTGTCCGAGAGTTAAACTCTCGGACAGGAACTTCTTCGACAGTCTACGACTCGTAGAGTTCAACTGTCGAAGAACCATATACAAATAATAAACCCGATGCGTGCTCGGGGCAGATTCTAAAAAACTGCTTGTCTTCATATAAAATAAAAAAAATCCCGCTTAATTGAAAGATTGAGCGGGATAAAATTAGTGCATCATAACACAATGTCCTTTTTTTATTTCTCAGAAATAATCTCCTCAAACAACATCGTGTCATAATCAATCCATCCGGATGTCGTTCGATTGAATTCTACAAAGACCATATCTCGCCGGATATTAATGGTGTTGAAGAATGACGGAACAAAGATTCTCTGCATTTGAGCTTGAGTTAACCGCCGAAAATTTGTTTCCCGAAACGCCGATAAACGATTAGGTGTTGTGTACAATTTTATTTTACTGTTAAAAAAACGGGAAGGCTGGTCAGAGACAGAAAAAATCGTATCCACGGGAATATCCAACGATGCATTGCACGTTTTCCAATCGATAGAAAAAATCAGATCAATAAAGAGATAAGGATAGCGTAACGTTGGCGGTACTTTTGCTTTCAAACGGGTTTCATTAAGAAAACGAATTGATGCATAATTACCACCAATACGGTTAAGATCACCGGAAAGTTCGTTCGTTATACCTTCGTTATCGATACAGACTGCCTGATATTCTTTTTCTGCCGCGCCATTTTTCCGCAATACCTCCAACCAATAATAAACAATTGCCTTTGTAGGACTGACCGTATAGACGACATGATTGAAGGTTCGAAAAGCTGAGAATTGAATTGTATTGGAAAATTCAAGAGGAAACGCTTTGCGATACACCAATGCATTCTTCGCATAGACCAATATTCTTGATGCTGTTGAAACTGAATCTCCATTTTCAGACGTTCCGTGCAGATATTCTATAATTACCGTGATGGTATTATTCATCGATTGAGAGAAAGAGATGGTATAGAACAGATTTCGAACGCCGCGATATTGTATTACCTGAGCGTGGAACTTTTCCCGATCAAATTCGGAATGATTATTCAATACATCGGATGGTGAGATATAACTTTGCGTTGTATCAATCTCATCCTGTGAAGCAGGTTGAACATAATTATCGGAACGCTGAACAACAGGTTCGGCAGGTTTCTTTTTTTGGCAAGCACAAACAAACAACAGCAATAAAATAAGTGTTACTAATTTCTGCATAAGGGTTTATTTTAAATAATTTAACAACGCGTCTGTCAATTTTGCTCCGCCGAAACGGAACGTATCGATCGACGGCAATCCGGTCTTATCTTCAAGTTTTTTTGCTTCGTCGCTGCTTTGCTCATCCGTTAATCCGATGGAATTGATGCCGATGCCGACAACTTTTGTCGGTTGAAAAAATTCAATCACACTCTCGTGCAATTTAATAAGCTTGTTGATATCGGGAATTGGAATACCGTAATCATCATGAGTGCGTGTCGGCTGAACGCACATGATCATCGCATCCGGCATTGTTCCATGCATTAATCCACATGTTACGCCGCTGTATCCTTGGTGTGTAAGTGCTCCTTGTCCTTCAACAAAAATATAATCGTACCCTTCGGCATTTGAAGCGTCAATGCACTTTTCGATGGAGCCGGCAATATAATCACTGATGATCGCATCAACAGAAATTCCTTTTCCGGAGATCATAATTCCTGTTTGTCCCGTACCGATAAAATCGCTCTTCAGTCCTCTGTTCAAAAATTCATTATAGACTTGCAGCATTGTCGTCATTTTCCCAATGTTGCAATCCGCGCCGACCGTGAGAATTGTTTTTGCTTTCCGCGTGCGGTAATTTCCTTTTGATACAACTTCATATTCATGCGGAACTTTTCGCCAATCCGTGATCGTAACATTGTTTTCATCCGCTAACTTCATAAACACTTCATCGTCCGAAAGAATTGTGTGCAAACCACTCATGATGTGCATTTTATTTCGGATCGCAGTCTTAATCCAGCCGCGCCATATATCCGGCAAACGTCCGCCGGTCGGCGCAATTCCAATCAATAAATGAGTCGGCTGGAATTTTATTCCTTGTTCAACACTTTCGATAACCGGAACGCTGCCGCCATAGCCAAGCACGTCATGGGCTGTTTTCCCAACTTTTGTGCTGTCAATAATTGCAATAACTTCGCCGGGCAGATAAATAAGTGCTGCATTTGCAGTTTTAGATCTTAATGGACTAAATCGACCTTCTGCAAGTGCTAATATTCTACGTTTCATAAATAGAGACCTCTGAAAAATTGGTAGGACAGGCATTCTTGCCTGTCAAGAGGATTGAAATTAAAACAAAATGACAGACAGGAATGTCTGTCCTACCGATCAATAATATTTTTCAGAAGTCTCAAATAGTTGATCTTTATACGAAGTATGCTCCGCAAAAAGTATGAAACCTTCGGATCAGAAGGTTGTACGTAACTGATGTTACGCATAGTATGAGTTTTTGCTTTCACAATTCCCCTCTGCAGCGTTGGACTGCGGCGATAGCGAGAGGGGTTAGGGGTGTGTTTGGATACTAAATCGTTGATTCACAATTCAGTTGTAGCATAACACTCGATTTTCTTACACACCCCTTTTTCCCCTCTCCCTTTCGCACAATCTTTCGCACAGAGGGGATGCGTATGCATGCTTCGCATTTGATTCTGCGTAACATCAGTACGTAATAAAAAATTCTTTGTGTCTTTATGTTTTCGTGGTTACAAAGAATTTCTTTCCCAAAAAACTCCATCCACAAAACCTTGAATGGTCGTTTTGGTATCAGCCATTGCTAAGCGCTTCTCTGAAATAGAAGCAAATTTTTCATCAATTTCAATTCCTACATACTGTCTTCTTAATTTTTTTGAAACAACCGAGGTTGTTCCGGAACCGAGGAAAGGATCGAGCACAACATCGCCGTTGTTCGTACTCGCTAAAATTATCTTCGCCAGCAGTTTTTCGGGTTTTTGTGTCGGGTGATCGGTATTTTCAGACATTGACCAAAAGGGAACCGTCAAATCGCTCCACAAATTAGATGGATGGGTAAGGCGAAAATTTCCTTCATCAGATCTTTTCCAATCTTTTGGTTTTCCATTGCTGGTGTACGGTGCAATTACTTTTCGTTTCAATTTCACGGCATCGAGATTGAAGGTGAACTTTTCTGACATCGTGCAGAACCAAATATCTTCGGAAGCATTCTTCCAATTCGCTTTTGCACCGCGTCCTTTCTCCCGCTCCCATGTAATACGATTGCGCACAATAAAATATTTTTCTGCAATCTCTTGAATTGCTCTTGATGAACGCCAATCGCCGCAAATATAGATTGATGCAGTAGGTTGTAATACACGAACCAATTTAGAAAGCCACGAGTACATCCATTCCGCATATTCCTGATGCGATGTCGCAAGGAACGTGGTGGAATTGAATTTTTTTTTAAGATTATACGGAGGATCAAGAAATAAAAGATCGACAAATTTGTCGGGAAGAAATTCCACAGCTTCATTCAAGTTTTGAACGATTGTTCTATTAAGAATATCGGAAACAGAGACCGGTGTGCTCAAGGTCAATATTTTTTTCTTATACTCAGAAATTTCCGTTGAAGAAAGAGTGATCGTTTTATTTCGCGATGCCGGCATTAGTTTAGTTCTCCAATAAATATTTTCATCAAAGCCGTTTGTGCCAATAGTTTGGCTTACGGTAGCTATTCATTACCGCAACAATAATTATTTGATCAGAATCTATTTTATAAATTAATCCGAATTTGAATTTTCTAAAAAGACACCGTCTATATCCTTTTCTTTTTTCCGGAAATGCAGTAGGGTACTCTTGTATCAGCGCAGTTGCATGCTCAAAATCAGAAATGAATTTATCGGCGGTCAGAGGAGATTGTGCAGCATAATAATTTGTTGCGTCAAAAAGTTCTTGTAAGGCAAATCGTTCCAGTGTGATCTTCATCGAATCTTTTTTTTCAGTGTTTCAATCACATCCTTCACTTCAAAAACTTCTGATTTGCCTTTTTTATATGTTTGGTACCGTTCGTCTGCAGCTTGAAACCACGCATCCTCTATCTCGGGATTAATTGTCTCTTGAAGACTCATCATTAAACGTTCAGCAAGTTTTTCCCGTTCATCGGGTTGTAACTTTAACGCATCATTTTGAATTGACTGATATTGGGACGACATTACTCCTCCATATACTCTCTTACATTCTCTCTAAAATACTCTTCTCAATTGTTTTAATCAACCTTACACTATCCAAATTATGCGCGCGGATGAAAATCTTTATGTTGTTGTTTCAAATGTTCTCTATTGATATGAGTGTAAATTTGTGTTGTTGAAATATCTGCATGACCAAGCATTTCCTGCACCGAACGAAGATCGGCTCCTCCTTCAAGAAGATGCGTAGCAAACGAATGGCGAAATGTATGCGGATGGATCTCTTTTTTTATTCCGGCTCTGCGAGTATAGTCGGTAACAATTTGCCAGACGGAAACGCGGGAAATCGGCGTTCCACGAAAATTTAGGAACACGGCATCATTCGACCGTTTTCCCACAGCCAATGCAGTACGCAATCGTCTTTTATATTCGTTGATCCATTTCAATGCAAATTCGCCGATTGGGACAAGACGTTCTTTTGAACCTTTCCCGAACACGCGGACAAGTTGTTGTTCTTCCAAAATATTTGTCAGCGTTAATCCTGTTAATTCCGAAACGCGCATACCGGTTGCGTACAGCGTTTCCAGTATCGCTCTGTCGCGCCAAACAAATTTTGCAGCGGTTGGAGATGCTGGATCTGCGGCATCAAGAATTTGATCGATCTCTTCAATACTCAACACATCGGGAAGATGTTTTCCTTTTTTTGGAAGTTCAATATTTTGTGTTGGATCGAATTGATTTTTTTTCTCCCCGACAAGAAATTTATGCAGTCCTTTTATTGCAGAAATATTCCGCGCAATACTTTTTGGCGACAGTTCCAATTGCCGAAGCGTTCGGATAAATTGAGAAACGTGTTCTTCTTCAACGCGGTCAAATTGTTCAATACCGTGATCGTTAAGAAACTTTATATAACGGTTAATATCTCTTTCATAAGCTTCAACAGAATTTTCCGCGAGACTTTTTTCAAGCTGAATGAAACGATAATATGATTGTCTATCATGTTTCATTTGAGGTCGATGTTATCTATGGTGCGCTGCAATCGTTTTTCTGTTCCATCGGCAGGCACTGCGGTTTGTTTTGATCTTTCCGTATCATTTCCCTCGTCAATCGGCGCAGGCGCAGCACTTTCCTGTTCCGGATACCGTAACCGGGAATGATGTATGCCGGTAAGAATTTTTACAAAACTTTCTTTAATGCGGTTCAGGTCGCGCAGATTTAAGCTGCACTCATCAAGTTCACCTTCCAATAATCGCAGTTTTAACAACGACTCAACATTTGCCTCAATCTTTTCAACGGTCGGCTCAAGTATCGCCCGTGTCGATGCCTCAACTCCATCGGCAAGCATAACAATCGCCGTTTCTTTTGTTGTCGGTTTCGGTCCGGGATAACAAAAATCATTCTCGCTCACTTCACCTTTATTTTTTTTCTGACGGACCGCTTTTTCATAGAAGAATCCGATATGCATGGTGCCATGATGCATTACAATAAAATCCATGACATTTTGCGGAAGATTATGTTCTTTACCAAGCGTGGTTCCATCTTCAATGTGAGCGGCAATAATGCGGGCACTTTTTCGCGGACTCATTGTGCGATGTTTGTTTTCGGTGCCAAGTTGATTCTCTACGAATAATTCTGGATTCATCATTTTTCCAATATCGTGGTACAATCCACCAACGCGCGCTAATGTTCCGTTGGCTCCAATTGCATCAGCTGCGGATTCCGCCAATGTTGATACGCTGACACTATGATGAAACGAACCCGGTGCTTTATGCAATAGATCTTTTAAAAGAGGATGATTCAAATCTGAAAGGTCAACAAGTGTCAGTTCCGTTGAAATCTTAAAAATCTTCTCCAAAAAAATCAGCAGTCCATACGTAATAATTGGGGAAAGGATCGCATTGATCGATGCAAAGAGCAATTGATTCCCAATAACGGGCAACGATTCATATCGCTCCAACCCGAGAGCGACAATCGTTATTGCATATCCAAGAAACACATAAATGATCGAACGGAAAATTTGTGTTCGTTTTTTTATGTCGCGCACAGTGTAGATTGCAAAAGCCCCTGCAACAAGCGATGACAGTGCTATGCTGTAATCGTTCCCGCGGATTCCGGCGACAAGCAGAGACAGAACAACTGTGCTGTAAAAAGCAACGCGCGAATCAAAAATAATTGTCAGCAGCATCGAAACGGCGGGGATCACGATCAAATAGCGAAGCGGAAGCTCCCCGGAATTTTGCACCGTAAGAAATGCAATAACGGCGGTGAAGAAAAAAAGGAGTGAGATTAAAAGAAGTTTTGCGTTGTCGTGATAGATCTTCTTTCTGAACAGAAACACATACATTGCCAGCATCCACATGATCGCAAAAATGCGGAGAGACTTCCCGAAAAATGTTACATACACATTAATGCCCGCGCCCCGCTCTTCTTTCGCTTTGCGCATGGAATCTAATTTCAGTTTTATTTCCGTAGTGATCCGTTCCCGCTTTGCAATAATCCGTTCACTCTCGCTGATTGCACCGACAGTTCGCGGAACAAGCTCCTCTGCAAATTGCACTTCCCGGTCGGTCTGATCTTTTTGATAAATAATATTTGGTGATAAGAATGTTAACGCGATCTTCAATGCCAGAGAGACCGTGTCGTTCTCCCCTTTATATCCGCTGACAAAAGTCTGCTGAACGGATTTTCCCAGTTCGTATTTATCTAAAAATTTATTCAGTGGAACAATTTGCTCGTTCGTTTTCTTGCGTTTTGCAATCAATTCGTCATCGCGAAATTGAGATTTTCGTACATCAACAATTCCCTGCAAATACAATCCGTTCACAACTAATAACACATCGCGGCGCAATTTTGCAAAGGAGTTTTTCGGCGGGTACCGTGATTTCTGATGTTCGGCGTTCCGCAAAAACCATAACGCATTCCACTCGGTGTCGCGGAACTGAATCGGAAAATTCTCCAATACCGCTTTAATTTCATCCTCATCTTCTTTTCGTCGATCGAGGATCCGTTCGAGCACATCAAAAAATCGTTGAAGCGAATCAAGATTTTCTTCGGCTACAGATTGGTTCTCCTCAAATACTTTATAGACTTTATTTGCAGCAAGTTCGCGTTCACGTTGGTATTCGCGTTCATCTTTGTAAATTGGAAATGCAAACGGCGCGTACAAATCATTTTCCGCCCAGATCATTCCAACCGGATAATCGGATTCTACGGAAAGTCCCTGTGGAAACATCAACGCAACAAGCGCAACAAATGAACCTAAAATGATCCATTTTGCAGCAAGACTGTCTTGTTCGCTTAATAAATGTATAAAACGAAAAATTTTTTGCATAAGAACGAGTTACTTCTGCTACGTAAAAACACTTTATTACAGAAATTTTTAAGAAAAAAACATAATAGCCCTGTGCTTTAGCACGGGTAAGAAAAATTTCCAAAAACCATTTTGAGTTTTAACCCACTACCAAGATGCTTTACCAAGGGCATCACTTCGTTATTGGGCTAAAGCCCGTAAAGGTAGAGTGTCTTGCACAACCCCGACCTACCTATCCAAAGGATGCTTCGCACGGTTCGTAGAAAAGGTCGTGGCTACTAATGATAAAATTTGATTTTTGATTATGACTAAGTTAATATGAAAAGAAAAAAAGAGAGAGGCAAGATTCAGATCGGGCTATGAAAATGATATTCTTCAATAATAATTTCTGTGAATATTCTTATCAACTACTTTACCCTTTGCGCGTCATTCGTTATATTCATACGTATTCATTCACACTGTTCATTGGAATTATTATGCTTCATCGCCCAAAAAAATCACTCGGCCAGAATTTTCTTCAGGACGATAACGTTGCCCACAAGATCGTACGATTGTTCAATCCTGTTCAGGGCGATTGTGTCGTTGAAATCGGTCCGGGAAAAGGCGCGCTTACTGGAATATTGTTGAACACGCTTTCTCATCTGACTGTTATTGAGTTGGACGACGAACTTGCTCCGCTGTTAACAGAACAATTCGGAGAAAAGATCACTGTCATTCATCAAAGCGTGCTTGATGTTTCGTTGCCCGAACTACAGGCGCAACACGGCAAGCCGCTTCGCTTAATCGGTAATATTCCATACAACATTACCACGCCGATTCTGTTTCATGTTGTTGATTCGCTTCCCGCAACAAAAGATTTTATGGTAATGATGCAGACCGAAGTTGCGCAGCGTATTGTTGCAAAACCGCGTACAAAAGAGTACGGTATTCTTTCCGTGTTGCTTCAATATTACAGCACTCCAAAAATCCAGTTTGCTGTTTCGCGAAATTCTTTTTTCCCTATCCCGAATGTTTCTTCTGCTATTCTGCATCTCGATTTTGAAAAACCGTTCGCCCACAGAGCAACAAACGATCAATTATTCAGGAAAATTGTTCGCGGAACATTCAATACGCGCAGAAAAACGCTGCGGAACGGGTTAAAAGGAATACATGTACCAATGTCTGAATTTGAGAAACTCTCCGTTGATCTTGAACTGCGACCGGAAGAATTAACTGTTGCGGATTTCGTACAATTAAGCGACGAATTGATCGAGTTTGCACCGCAAATATTGAATAGACAGACGGAGGAATCCGATGACTGAAGAAACATATACACCGCAGGTGTTGATTGAGGTGGACGATGAACTCATGGAAGATCTGCGCGATCTTATCCAATCAAAATCCGATTTTCTCATCAAAAACATCCTCAACGATCTGTATCCGACAGATATCGCTCACATTATCAGCCGGCTCGAATTTGAAGAGGGCGATTATCTTTTCTCGCTGCTGTCAACGGAAGATCAAGGACGAGTGATTGTTGAATTAGGCGATGATCATCGGGAACATTTTTTTGAGACACTGAAAAGTCAACAAATAACAGATATTGTTGAAGAACTTCCATCCGATGAAGCAACGGATATCGTATCCGAACTTTCCGACGAAAAAGCCGAAGCGGTGTTGGAGGAATTGAGCCACGAAGATTCTCAAGAGTTAAAAGAACTTCTGCAATACGACGAGCATACTGCCGGCGGATTGATGCAGAAAGAGGTAATTACCGTACAGCAAAAAGATACGGTGAAAAAAGCGATACAAGCGGTACGGCGTGCAGCAAAGGAAGATGAAGGACAACACTTTTATTTTGTCTATGTGGTTGACGGCGATGATAAATTAGTTGGCGCAATGTCGGTTTCCAATTTAATCTTGTTCTCTCCCGCGCGGCGCATTTACAAAGTAATGAATTCCGATGTTATCACTGTTACTACGAATGTCGATCAGGAAGAAGTAGCGAATATTTTTAAGAAATACAATCTTGTTTCGCTTCCGGTAACGGATTTTGCCGGACGATTGGTTGGCGTTATTACTGTTGATGACGTTGTTGACGTTATTGAAGAAGAAGCTTCGGAAGATATTTTACGTTTAGCCGGTGTTGGCGAAGATGAAAATGTTACTACACCTCCATTCACCGCCGCAAAACGAAGATTGCCATGGCTGTACGTAAATTTGATCACCGCATTTTTGGCATCACTGGTTGTGGGATTGTTCCAGCATACCATTGAACAAGTTGTTATTCTTGCCGCGTTGATGCCGATTGTTGCCGGCATGGGAGGAAATGCAGCAACACAGACGATCACCGTCTTGGTTCGTGGAATTGCACTTGGCGAAGTAACATTGGAAAATAAAGTGAAGATTCTTGTCAAAGAGATACAAATAGGTCTTTTGAACGGTCTTACCAATGGAATCCTAACAGGGGTTATCATTGGAATTATAACCGGTAAAGCAATGCTCGGTGTTGTAATCTGTCTTGCAATGATAACAAACATGTTCGTTGCAGGAACCATGGGAACATTAATTCCCCTCACGTTAAAATGGTTAAAGATCGATCCGGCGCTTGCTTCGGCCGTTATCGTTACAACATTCACCGATGTATTCGGATTTTTTTCGTTCCTTGGTTTAGCCACTCTTTTTATTTCACTGCTTACGTAATGTTTAATGAAAAGAATCTCCTTCATTAGGTCTTCGGATTTTGTCACGATTACATTCATTGTTGCACTAAGCATTGTTGAACTACTATTTTCTTCGCGAATTCAG
>JANONI010000299.1:0-1699 GCA_031420755.1 Bacteroidota bacterium
TCATCACGTTCATATTTCCCTTCTGTTGACGATGAAGAGTTGGAAGGAATACTTATTCGCGCGCAGGAAATTCCCCGCTACGTTGAAGATGGCGTGTTCGATGCAGGATTAACGGGACACGATTGGATTATTGAGAACGGCGTGGATGTTGTCAGTGTCTGCGACCTGATCTATTCAAAACAATCAATGCGGAAAGTAAAATGGGTTCTTGCTGTTCACGAAGATTCTCCCATAAAGACCGTAAAAGATCTTGAAGGAAAACGGATTGCAACCGAAGTTGTTGGAATCACGAAAGCATATCTCAAAAAACATGGCGTGAATGCGGTGGTGGAATTTTCTTGGGGAGCAACTGAAGTAAAAACTCCTGATCGGGTGGACGCGATTGTTGAAGTAACTGAAACCGGAAGCTCATTGCGCGCAAACAAATTACGCATTGTTGATGTTGTGCTTGAATCGAATACAAAATTGATCGCCAATAAAAATAGCTGGAACGATCCGTGGAAACGGGAGAAGATTGAGAATCTTGCAATGCTGCTTCAGGGAGCAATCAACGCTGGGTCGCGCGTGGGATTAAAGATGAATTTGAAAAAGAACGATCTGGAAAAAGTTCTTTCACTTATTCCCGCTCTCCGTAAACCAACCATCTCGCAGCTTTCGGATGTTGAATGGGTTGCAATTGAAACAATTCTTGAAGAAAAAATTGTCCGCGCAATAATTCCCCAATTAAAACGAGCAGGCGCGGAAGGAATTATTGAATATCCGTTGAACAAAGTGATCTATTGATTTAAAAATTTATATCTTTTACCGCGTGGCAAATTTCACATTCCGTTCTTGAATCTCGCCTCATCTCTTTCTACATTTATACAATTCTTCATTCTTCCATCAATCAGAGAATTGACCTTGAAATTATTCATTGCTGTCATCCTATTTATAGTTCCACTTATTGCCCAAACAAACGATACTCTCTTTTTGAAAATTGTTCTTCCAAGCCGCGACACCGTGAAATATAGTGCAGGAAAACATCGTATTGCAGCTTCAACAAACCCAACTTCAAAAGCATATATCAACTACAAGGAAGTGAAAGTATATGGCAGTGGCGCATTTGTTGGATAATTATTGCTCCTTTAGAGAAACAAAATTTATGCGAAGCGAAGTAACTGCGAACTATTTTAAAATAGTTTTGGTTAAAGGCAATCTATTTTTTGCAAAAGTTTTTTTAGATCAAGACAGGTTTATCTGAATTGTGATTTGCAAAACTTTAGAGAAGATATACTTTTATATTTATGTTGAAATAAATTAGGAAGTAGAAGATGTCATACATATTTTTGCGAAAAACCACCAAGGGTGTCCCTTCGGGACTTGCGGAGGTTTAACAAGATTGCAGATAACCATCGCAAGGTTTAAATACAAATCGGTTATCCCACCCTTACCAACGATAATAAATCTTTAAACACAAACTCAAATTCTTTACGAATATTTTTATGTTCGGTTCTTGTTAAGTGCGGATCGCGTTCAACAATATCAAATGCTTCTTTTCGGGCAGCAGTGAGAATATCCACATCGCTGACGATATTCGCTAATCGAAATCCGGGGAGACCGCTTTGGCGCGTTCCGAAATAATCTCCCGCGCCGCGTAATTCAAGGTCAACTTCAGAGATCGTAAATCCGTCATTCGTGTTCACCATTGTTTCCAATCGCC
>JANONI010000300.1:0-8377 GCA_031420755.1 Bacteroidota bacterium
TTTGATCGTTCCATCAATCCCTGCAATTGGTAACGATTCATAAAATGGAAGAAAACTATTTTCTTTTGACATTCCAGAAAGGATCGAAACAATATCGCTCGGTGTAATCAAATCTTGACGGGATAATCCTGAACCGTCGGCATATCGCAATCGAACCGTATCAACTCCCCACGATAAAAGAATCGGATATACCGCTGCTCGTCCGTTCTCCATAGAACCAACGCCATATCGTTCTTTTCCAATGGTACGAAAGACTTGTTCGGTATAAAAATTCTGGCTTGGCTTATTGATAGTTTTTATAATTTCAGAATATGGAAGCGAAGTAAACGATGCTAGCTGATTTGAATTTTCATACCTAATCGTGTCAACAAAATCATCGGCATCAACCACCGCTCCGAGAACTGATATTCCTTTTAATTCAAGAACTTCTTTTAACACCACCACCGTATATATTGTTGGATTTTCGACGGTAACAGATTCGATAATAGGTTTCTTTCCAATTGATAATTTCCCGCGAACATAGATCGTATTTGTTCCGCGCTTCCTTTCAAAGTAAATATCGTTCAATGAATCAGTTTCTGCAACGGTCTTTGTATTGTTTATTACATTCACATATTTTGTATTGGGTGACCAAGAAAGCGAACAAACATCGGCAATTGTTGCGGATGGAACAACTCGAAAATCTACACAATTGTCATTGAATGAGAGTCCACTGATCTGAGCCGCATAATAATCCGTTTCATAATCGGCAGACCAGCCTGCGCCATAGTATTCATCGTCAAAGCAATTATCATCGCCAATAATATTTCCGTTAATCTGTGTGATTCCCAATGCTTTCAAACTATCCGCCCATTGTTCAAAGATGATTGTTACTTTTCCGCTATCAAATCTTCCGGAAATTGTCGGATCGCCGCTCCCCACCATAATAAGATCGCCATTCAATATTCCGTTAGTCACATCACCGTTCGACACCAGTCTGGTCGTGTACCGATAATTTGGTCCAAGTGCGATCATTGCAGAAGATGAAGTGAATAATTTCATGTTGGAAGCCGGCATGAACATTTTTTTTTCATTTCTTGCATAAATTATTTCACCGGTCTTTAGAGATTTTATCAGAACTCCCCAATGAGCATTAACAAAATTTGAATCTTCAAATTGTTGCGCGATGTCATATCGAAGTTTTTCTGTTGGATTGTTTGGATCGAACAGTGTAGATTGCTGCGAAGAACAACCTGCAAAAAGTAAAAACAAAACAGAAAGAGAGTATAAATTTTTCATAGTAAATAATATCCGGTAGGTCGGCATTTGCCAATCCGAAGGATCGCTTCGTGAAGGCATCACTTTGTGAAATGCAGACCTACCATTTTTTATGGCTGTGTTTTGCCGGTTGGATAAGCGGGTAAATTTAATCGATCCGCTGTTGTACGATTTGATAATGCAGAAATTTCATATAATTTTAAAGCATGCCAAGATTGCACTTCTTCCCAAACAAATCTCCACGACCAATTTCCCAACGCTTGCCCCGGCATATTCATTCTTGCTTCTGTGCCAAAACCTAAAATATCCTGCAATGGGAATACTGCGATTACAGCAACAGATTCCGATGCAATACGAATAAAATCCCACTGAATTTCACCCCCATCAGTACCAACATATTTTTTAACAAATTCTTTTTCACGATCTGTTGCGCTGTTAAACCAACCGATTGTCGTATCATTGTCATGCGTTCCAGAATAGACAACGGTGTTAGCAATATAATTATGTGGAAGAAAAATATTTTTACTGTCGGCGGCAAAAGCAAATTGCAAAATTCTCATTCCGGGAAAGTTATAGCGGTCGCGTAATTCTACAACATCCGGTGTAATTTCACCAAGATCCTCTGCAATAATAGGCATCTTTCCGAGTTTCTTTTCAATTGCATCAAATAATTTTGCTCCCGGACCTTTAACCCATTTGCCTTTAACGGCTGTCGCTTCCGTTGCAGGAATTTCCCAATACCCGGCAAATCCTCTAAAATGATCTATGCGTACAATATCAACGAGTTCAAGCGTTGTTTTAATCCGACTAATAAACCAAGAATAGTTCTCGTTCTGCATCGCTTTCCAATTATACAACGGATTTCCCCATCGCTGACCGGTAACGGAAAAATAATCAGGTGGAACACCGGCTACAACTTTCGGTTTCATCTGTTTATCAAAATGGAACAACTGCGGATTCGCCCACACATCGGCACTTTGATACGCAATAAAGATCGGAATATCGCCGACAATTTTAATTCCCCGTTCGTTTGCATATTTTTTCACGGCAAACCATTGACGGAAAAAACACCACTGAGTGAACTCCCAAAAATTGATCTCGTTCTGTAATTCTTTTCGAGCTTTTGTTAATGTGGAAGTTTCCCGTGTAACAATATCTTTTTCCCACGTACTCCACTCAGCACCGTTATATTTTTGAATGAGTGCCATGAATAACGCATAGTCTTCCAGCCATAATTTTTGTTTCTTGCAAAACGAGTGAAAATCTTTCATCTCAGTTTTTGAATTTTTCGCAAAAAAATTCTGCGAAGCAATTCGCAATTTGTTCATTCGAAATTCTTTCACATCGCCAAAATGAACTTTTTTAGGATTGAATGAAGGAATGTTTTCGAGATCTTTCTTTCCCAGCCATCCTCGCTTTACTAATTCTTCAAGATCAATCAACAATGGTTCGCCGGCAAAGGCAGAAAGACACATATACGGCGAATCTCCCATTCCTACGGGACCGAGAGGAAGCATTTGCCAAATTTTTTGCCCGGCAACAACAAGCCATTCAATAAAATGATAAGATGAAGTACCTAAATCTCCTGAACCAAAAGGACCCGGAAGCGATGTTGGATGTAATAACACTCCTGAACTGCGATCAAAATTCATAAATTATATTCTCTGTCAATTTAATTTTCAAAAAGTTGTGACTGTTCAATCTTTTTTGATTGATGTTTTTTCTTGTGCCCGTATTTTTTTTTTACCTCTTTCCAAAAATTTTCAATTGCATTTTGGTGATTTTTCAAGAACCACGTTATATGATTATTCAAATATTCCTCTCTTACATGTTCATCATTCAAATCGTTTGGAATTCTCTCCATTCTCGGGTCAATACTATCAAAACCTTCAAACGGCTTACTCAATCTTTGTTTCGTTTGTTCAACATAGTGTTCATTGATCTCAATTCCCACACAATTTCTTTGGAGTTGTTGAGCAACTCTTAGTGTCGTTCCACTACCTGAAAACGGATCCAAAACAACATCTCCAACTTTGGATGAAGCCAACATCATTCGCTCTATAAGACCTTCGGGTTTCTGTGTTGGATGATCTTGCCTATTTTCATTGCTATAGTGAACGTGAGAAAATTTCCAAACATCACCCGGATTTGCACCGCGCATGTTATTTATTGAACGGTAAAATTTTTGAGGAACTCGCACATCATCTAAACTAAAATAATAATTTTCAGATTTGGTGAACATTAAAATATCATCGTGCCTCGGCGAAAAACCTTTTGTTTTGCCAATGCCTTGTGTATAATGCCAGCATATCCAGTTATTAAATAATAACGTATGTTCTTTTTCCAAAACTTGATAGAGATAAGAAATGAAACGAAATCCCATAAATACATAGAGAGTCCCTGTATCTTTTAAAACTCTTTTCGCCTCACCAACCCATTCCTTCGTAAATTGTATATACTCATCAAACTCTTTTTTATCAGAATCATTGCCGTAATCTTTTCCAAGATTATATGGAGGATCAGCAATGATCAAATCGATGCTGTTTGACGAAATTTTTTTTATTTCGCTTAACGTATCACCAAAAATAATTTCTAGTTTGAGATTATTCATTTTCCTTAATCCATCGATTCTTTTTTGCCAAAGCATACCAATCTTTTATTGTTCTCTTCGATGAAGCAAGATATTTTCTGTCCAACAGTTTGCAAAATTCTGCCGCACTTCGGTTCTCAATTGTTACATAATGAATATCTCGAATTTGTATCTGTCCGGTTCCGAGTGCAGGATTATAACTAATGTCAGATGCGGAAAGGTATTTTATATCGTAGGCATTATAACCAACAACTTCCATAATACCATCCATCAATTTCGTTTCAACATTCTTTTGCGAATAGACTTTATGTTTTAATGACAAAATTATAAAAATATAATCGGGATCTTCAATATATGCAGTTCGAATTCGGCTAAAGGAAGTAATGTTTGGAGATTTACCACTGGATTCTATATCTTCGGCAGTTGCTTTTACATCAATTTCTGCAGTTACAACTGATTCAATTTTGCGCCGTTTTTTAAACTGAAGAATAATATCAGCTTTATTAAGACGCTTTTGGGCTTCTACGTTAATGAGTTCATACTTGTTATTAACATCCTCAAATACTAAAGAAAAAGTTTCAAAAGCCCATGCTTCAACAAATGGACCCGCAATCTTGTTGATATTTTCCATCGGCAATCCAAGACGCAGGTTTGTATTTATAACAATTCTATTTTGTTTCTGGTCAATTGCATCGTTAATGATCGACTCAATTTTTGTAATCGCAAAATTAGAACACTCTTGATAATCACTACTTTCTAAAGGAATTTTTAGTTTAAATTTATGGTAGCTTAATTTTGTCGTTTTATTTTTAGCATTCAAGAAAGTTTTTCTTTTCTTCGTTATTTTTTTGACAGATTTAGTTTTCATTGTTACCACATTTTATTGGTGAATATTTTTATCCGTCTCTAAAAAATTTTTTAAATGTTTCACTTCCTTCTCCGTCAAATATCTCCACATTCCACGTTGCAAGCCGTGAACATTCAATCCGGCATACTCAACGCGGTGAAGTCGTTCCACTTCATAACCGAACGATTCAAACATTCTTCGAATCTGCCGGTTCTTCCCTTCGTGAATGTGCATCACAATTTCACGATTCTTTGTTCCGGGAATGATTTCCAATTCCGCCGGAGCAGTCTTTCCGTCTTCAAGAAATACACCGCGTGCAAGTTTTTCTGCATGAACCTGATCGAGACCTTTGTCGATGGAAACGTGATAGGATTTTATCACTTCGCTGGAAGGGTGCATCAGTTTATTGGCAAGCATTCCATCATTGGTAAGAAGAAGTACGCCTGTTGTTTGTCTGTCCAACCGCCCAACCGGATAAACGCGTTCACGTACATTGATAATATCAAGAACTGTGCGCCGTCCTTTTTCATCACTTGCAGTTGTAATTAAATCTTTTGGTTTATTTAAAAGAATGTACACCAATTTTTGTGCAAGGGAATATGTCTGACCATTCACTTTTACAACATCGTGCTGGGGATTGACTTTTGTTCCAAGTTCTGTAACGATCTTTCCGTTCAATTCCACTTCGCCGTTGGCGATCATTTCTTCCGCTGCGCGCCGAGAAGCAACACCAACCATCGCAAGAAATCTGTTTAAGCGAAGAGTTTCTGGAAGAACGTTTTCACTTTGTTCTTCCACTTGCTCCATCCTGACCCCTGGCCGCTTCCTAACTCCGTCTGCTGTTCTTGGTCGTGATGTCCGCTTTCTGTCGAGTGAACCGAATGATCCACCCCTTCTGTTGTCAGGCTTTCCCGATCTCTTATGATCCGGTGAGATTCCGAACTTACTTCGTGGTTTTCCTTCAGATTTCCGTTTGTCGAAAGTTCCTGTTCGTTCATCCTTTGATCTTCCGCTTCGTTCAGAACTGCTTCCGAATTTTCTGAAGGGTTCATCGTTTCGTTTTCCTGCAAACGATCCTGATCGGTCATTTGGTTTTCGAGTTCCACCGCCGTCAAATGATCGTGAACGCTTTTCTCCAAATGATCCTGAACGTTTGTCTCCAAAAGATCCAGTGCGTTTATCTCCGAACGATCCTGTCCGCTTATCTCCAAACTTTCCTGATCGTTTACGGTCGTCACCCTGTCTATTGTCGGAACGTTTTCGATCTCCGCCCTCTTTTCGATTATTTTCTGATTGCTTTCTGATAATGATTCTCCTTTTTGTTTTCGTTCCTCTGCTTTTACTTCATCCGGTACTTTTATCTTCAATCCACGTTGAGGTTTATTGTTACCACCTTCATTTCCATCCAATTTCTTTTCAAGATCTTCTTTGAACTCCAGTTCCTGTTGTTCTGCAAGCAGCCTGCGGTCAACTTCCAATTCCGTTTCACCGATCAGTTCTTCTATCTCACGCGGTTTCGGAAGATCGGAAAGTTCATTAAGTCCAAAGTGTTCAAGAAATTTTTGGGTTGTTCCGTATAACAACGGACGCCCAGGCGTACTCGCCCTTCCCGTAATATGAATGAGGTCTTTCTCCAACAACGCATTGATGATGTAATCGACATTCACCCCGCGAATAAATTCAACTTCGCTTTTTGCAAGCGGCTGTTTGTACGCAATAATCGCTAGCGTTTCAACAGCGGTCGGCGATAAACGACGGCGCGCTTTTTCTTTTGCTAACTTCCCAACCCACAATGAAAATTGTTCCTGTGTTGCATAAACAAATCCGCCGGCAATTTCAATAATACGGAATCCGCTTCCCATTCTTCCGTATCCGCGATTGAGATCACCAACAGCTTTACGGATGATATCTGCATTCACAAAATAATGTTCCGCCGGTGGAATATCTTTATTGATGTCATCCACAATCGAACGAATGAACCTCACGGTCATCGGTTCGTCGTTCGCAAAGATCAACGCTTCAATGATGTTCTTCACTTCGGTGGATGTTTCAACTTCTTCCGTTTTTACTTCGGCTTGTTCATCACTCATTCGTTACGCCTTAGTTAATACTGTTGATAATGTTATATCGCCGTATGGATCGAATTGATTGATCGCGATAATATGTTGTTTCATCAATTCAAGAATTGCAATAAATGTTACAACAATGCGGATCTTCTCTGTCATTGATAACACAATCTCGTAAAATGAAACTTCAACTCTGTCTTTCAATAGATTAATGATATATTCCATCTGTTCATCCAAAGAAACATTCAATTTATCGATCTCGTGAACGTGCTTGCGCGGCATTTTGTTCACGGCATGCTGGAACGATGCAATGAGATCAAACAATGTAACATCACGCAGCAGATTTTCATCTGCTTCCTGCTCTATAATTATCGGATCGTTCTCAAAATTTCCGCGATACGCAAATTTTCGCTGATGCAATTGTTTACGCTCTAATTGTTCAGCCATCTCTTTCCACCGTTTGTATTCCAACAAACGACGAACAAGTTCTGCGCGCGGATCAAATTCTTCTTCATCTTCTCCATCCGGACGGGGCAATAGCATCTGCACTTTTATCTGCATCAATTCTGCCGCCGTAACAATAAATTCTCCGGCAATATCCAGATTCAATTCTTCCAGATATTGAAGGTACTCCAAAAACTCTTTCGTAATCATTGCAATTGGAATATCATAGATATCCAATTCGTCTCTCTTGATAAAGAAAAGAAGAAGATCGAGCGGACCTTCAAAATCTGATAATTTTACACGATATGTTTTTTCGATCGGCATTGTTCTGATCAAACTACCCTATTTTCATAACTTCACGAACTTCGTTCATTGTTTGTTCTGCCACTCGTTTTGCTCGCAATTCTCCATCGTGAAGAATATATTTTACTTCTACGGGATTGTTTTCAAAATATGCGCGCTTTTCGCGGAAAGGAGCAAGTGAATCGGCAATTTTTGTTGAGCAAATCTTTTTACACTCAACGCACCCAAGCGCACCGGATTCACATCCACTTCTAATTTCAGGTACTTCGCTTGGATTAAATTTTTGATGATAGGAAAACACAACACATACATCAGGCCGGCCGGGATCGTTCTTTCGAACTTTCAGTGTATCTGTTACCGCTGTGCGCATTTTCTTTTGAATTTCTTCTGGTGAATCGGAAAGGAGAATCGTATTACCGAGCGATTTGCTCATTTTCTGATTTCCATCAAGTCCGGCAAGGCGAGCAAACTTTGTCAACTTCGGTTCCGGTTCCGGAAAAATATTCCCCCATTGATTATTAAATCGTCGCGCGATCTCGCGTGTGATTTCAATATGCGGAACTTGATCTTCACCCACAGGAACAACTTCACCTTTGTATAATAAAATATCTGCAGATTGAAGTACGGGATAACCAAGATGACCGTACACGACAGAATCCATATTCAAATCGCGAATCTGATCTTTTAATGTCGGATTTCTTTCTAATCGAGCAGTAGTGATCAGCATCGAAAAAATTAAATGCAATTCAGCGTGTTCTTTTATTTGCGACTGTCGAAAGATCGGACTCTTTACAGGATCAATTCCTGCAGCAAGCCAATCGATCACCATATCAATTGAATTTTGATATAGTTCAGTAGTATCCAGATTTG
>JANONI010000301.1:0-3229 GCA_031420755.1 Bacteroidota bacterium
GTCTTTGAAAAACTTGAAGTAAAAGAATTGCGTCAGGTTGCATCGATCGTTCACCGCCGTCAATATGCAAAAGGTGAATATGTGTTCTATCAAGGCGATCCCGGATTAGGAATGTATGTTGTAGAAAAAGGGAAAGTTGGGATTGTTGTTGCGGGGGATGATGGTGCGCAAAAAGAGGTTGTTGAAATGACGAACGGAGATTTTTTTGGCGAGATTGCACTACTTGATGAATCGGCGCGGTCTGCTTCGGTTATTGTGAAAGAAGATTCGGAACTGATCGGATTTTTCCGTCCGGATCTTTTTGAGATTATTGAAAAAACACCGAAGACAGGATTGAAGATCGTGTTTAAACTTGCCGAAATGATCGGCGAGCGTCTGCGTAACATGAACAGCGAGTTCTCGCGGCTGCGCGCTGAACTTGAAACTGTTAAACAATCAAATGAGGCGGGCAATGAAAAAGCTAACTCCAAAAAGAAAAAAAACAATTCGTAAACCACTGGCATCATCGACCGATAAAAAATCTGTTCGCACCGTTAAATCACGGATCGGACTGAAGACGATCCTTGTTCCGATCGATTTTTCGGACAACTCGAAAAAAGCATTACGATACGCAATTCCTTTTGCGCAGCAATTCAACGCATCGTTGACGTTGATGTATGTTGTTGAACCGACAATCTATCCGTCGGATTTCGGATTTGGTCAAGTTGGTTTTCCGAATGTGGAAAAAGAATTGCAGGAAAAAGCATCGGATGAAATGCGCGAGCTGATCGCAACACTTGTTCCTTCAACGGTTCAATCATATTCAGTTGTTGATTCAGGAATTCCATTCGTTGAAATTACTTCGTATGCGCAGAAAAAAAATATCGACCTCATTATAGTAGCAACGCATGGTACATCCGGTGTTGAACATATTTTATTCGGCAGCACAGCAGAAAAAATTATCCGAAAATCACCATGTCCGGTGCTTGTTGTTCGCGCAGAAGAACATGATTTTATTGATGAACGCGTATAAGAATCCTTGCTGAATGTGTTCAACTTTCGTATATTTAGGACAAATAATTCACATTTTTTCATTTTTGATTTAATGCGCCTATGTTAAAGAAGCAAAAAGAACTTGCAAAACGTGTAAAGAAACAGGACAACATCATAACTACGTATGAAAATGCACTATGGTGGTATGAAACAAACAAAAAATTTATGACCAATATTGGCATAGCAATTGTAATTGTCATTGCCGGCGGCTGGTTTTATATCAATAACAACAACACGAACAACGAAAAAGCCGCGAATGAGTTTGCAAAGATTTTTTCGTACTACGATAACGGACAATACCTATTAGCGATTAACGGTTTGCCGGAAAAGAATGTTCGCGGGTTTCAGGCGATTGTAAGCGATTACGGATCTACGAAATACGGGAACATTGCAAAATTCTACCTTGCCAACAGTTATTTTAATACCGGTGAATACGACAAAGCGTTGGAGTGGTATGATGATGCAAGTCTTGATGCATCGATCTTAGAAGTATCGCGTATTGCAGGTGTTGCGGCGTGTTACGAAGTGAAATTAAATTTTGCCGATGCGGCAAAATATTTTCAGAAAGCCGGCAAGTTGAATGCAAATGATCCGAATGCGGCAGAGTATCTTTCGAACGCGGCTCGTAATTTTGTAAAAACCGGCAACAAAGAACAAGCAATTGAACTCTATAAGTTGATCAAAAAAGAACATTCAAGTTCCGCAGCAGCACGAGAAGCAGAACGGTTCTTGGAAGAACTTCGCGGATAGACAGTACGTTTTTTCTTTTAGATAGTAACTGCATCGTAGGGGTTCAATTTTACTTTACGATGCAGTTTCGTTTTTAAACTCGTTCTAATAATTATTTTCATTTCAAATCAATAATTAACAGACAGGAATGTTTGTCCAACAATATGCTGACAGAATTTGGAAAAATCCTCGCTTTTTTTATCGTCGGTGCACTCTTCACCGCCGGCGGACTCATCGCTTCATGGCTTCTTCGTCCCAATCGTCCGTATCAACAAAAACTTTCAACGTATGAATGCGGTGAAGAACCGATCGGCGAATCGCGGATAAAATTCAATGTCCGTTTTTATGTTGTTGCGCTGATCTTTCTTGTGTTTGAAGTGGAAATAATTTTTCTTTTTCCGTGGGCATTAGTGTTCAAACAATTCGGGATGTTTGCGTTTCTTGAAATGCTATTCTTTCTTGCCATCCTGATTGTTGGGTACGCGTATGTGTGGATGAAGGGTGATCTTGAATGGGATAAGCCGGAGCCGGCTTTTTTTGCGAAAGCCAAAAAATCGGTGTTTGAAGAACAGGAAGAAACGGTAACACCTTAATGTATAAAGTGAAAGTCTAAAAATTGTATGGGTCTTCTCGATCAAAAATTTGAAAATGCAAACATCGTTGTAACAACAATGGATAAATTGTTGAACTGGGCGCGGCTTTCATCATTGTGGCAGATGCAGTTCGGTCTTGCATGCTGCGCCATTGAAATGATGGCGGCATCGGCATCCAATTTTGATATGATGCGTTTCTTCTTGTCTTCTTGTTCCCAAATTCCTATTTGGTCAACGACTCGTAGAGGAACACCACAGAGCAGAAGCTCTGCTTCGATAAACAGATAAAAATACCTACCTTTGTGTAACGAATACCACAAAGGAAAATAATATGAATTTAAAATTAGTATATATATTAATTCTCACTTTTCTTTTTCTCGGCGTTAATTGCAAAAAAGAACCGCCAATTGTACCGCCAGATACACCAAAACAAGAAATAACATTAACACTGCAAGACACCACCTGCACCGAGGCGTGGCTGCAACTGACTTTTAAAAACTTTACCCAACCGCACAATTACAAAATTTACCGAGACAGTGCTCTTGCATTTACCGGAACGCTTTTTACCAACGACACAACATTGATTGACACAACACTTTTACCGCAGCGCAGTTACAATTACAAAGCATTGCGATTAGAAAGCAACTTAGCAAAAGACTCCAGCAAAGTGCTGCAGATAAAAACGATGGATACCACGAGCCATGAGTTTGTATGGAGTATGGAGACGATTGGTTACCAGTTTAGCATTATACGAGATGTTGCAATTGTAAATGACACATTGGCTTATGCAGTTGGATTATTTTACGCACAACAAGATACGCCGTTTGGATACCAAACACCGTATAATGTAGCACGATGGAATGGGAAAAAATGGG
>JANONI010000302.1:0-4695 GCA_031420755.1 Bacteroidota bacterium
AGGCAAGTTCGGGAACCACTCCGCCATATTGTTCGTGAACGATCTGAGATGAAATGATATTGGAAAGAAGTTTTTCATTGCGAATGATCGCAACGGAAGTTTCATCGCACGATGTTTCTAATCCGAGTATTGTTGTTGAAAACATAGTAAGAATATAAGAAAAGTCACCTGAAATTCAATTTACCATTTATGCCACAGAGGTCACAGAGGTTTTTAAAATGAAAAACCCTGACAAAGAATAATCGTTATCAGGGTTTTTGAAATTTTCGTAATTACTCAGCAATGAAATTTTATGGATTTTTGTATTGCGAATCTCTGATTCGCAGTGGCGAGACAGAGTCTCGCCATACAGTTCTTCGACAGAGACGTTATGTTTGTAAATTTCATTAGCATAATACAGAATTTTAAAAAATACGCTGAGCAGTTACAAAAATGTAATGAATTCAACCTTTTATGTACATAGAAAAAAACACGCTAAATAGTTACATAAAAGTATCAATTATTATGCAAAAGAGCAAATTGTCATTTCGCCGTTTTGAGTTAAAATGTGAAAACTGCACATTATTACTCTATTTGTCTACAAGGTTTGGTCGCGGAGTTTAAGAAAAATTGATTGGTTAAACCTCAAGTACCGCGCACCTTTGAAATTGCGCGGCTGTTTTTTTGTTGAAAAATATAATCTGACTAAGTCCCACGCACATTGAAGGTGTGTGAGACTTTTTTTTGTAAAAAATTATCTCGTTCCTTAACAACTCGTAGGGGAACGAAATGAATTTATAGTTGGTGCTTTTTAGAACGGACTCAACCGCGACACACAAACCCCAAAACTTGCATTATTAAGGGCGGTTCTAATATATTTATACGGTATCCAGTGTTCGTGTTGCCAGAAAAAAATATTAACTTTTAATTTGAAGTAATCTTTTCGTATAATTTCTCGTATAGGGTGAACAAATATTTGCATCCGGTGGTTCACTTTTTTCTATGGTACGACCAAAACCATGTCGAATATTCTCAATGGTACAATATTTTTGGAGGTTCAATGAAACGCATCTCTCTTTTTTTATTCTTCACGTTGCTTTTCTCTTCACAAATTTTCTCTCAATCAAATAACATTCCCTATTATTCTCGATATGATTTTCAAACAGCGTCACCAGGGGCAATAACGTTTGGTTTATACGGTTATGATAATCCGGCTGCATTAACCTATGCGAGAGGAGTGGATGCAATGTTTTCTTGGTCGGATAAATCAGGCAATGTGTTAAAAGATCATTGGGGATTTTTTCTGGCTGCTCCTAATGGCGGATTTGGAATAGTGCAAGAACGATTTCTCCACGGACTTTTGACGCGCTTTAATTCTTCCTTTGCAGCGGGAGATAGAAATTTGAGCGGTGGAATTTCATACAATTGGACGAATACAAATTCTACATTGCTTGATCGCGCAAATTATGCAACGGTTGGAGTGTTGTCTCGACCACTGCCGATGGTTTCTTTTGGCGGAACATATTCGCGCGTTACAAATTCAGACGGATGGAATGCAGCAGCAGAAATTGGTGTGCGTCCGTTGAGCAATGAATTGGTTACATTGTTCGGAGAATATGTTCTTCAACGAATGCCTTCGATTAACAAGAACGTGTGGAGTGCGGGAGCGGTTGTTGAACCACGTTCCGGCGTACGCATTACCGGACGCTATTTTGAGAATGGTGCATTCAATGTTGGTCTTCAATTGAATTTTGGCAATGCTGGAATAGCAACACAAGGTCATTTCGATGGACAGTCAAAATACTCATACGCTACGTACGGTCTCCGCGCAGGCGTTTATGATGGAAATATTCTGGAACTATTCACGCAAAAGAAATCTAAATATGTCGGGCTCGATCTTAACGGCACAATCAACTATCAACGATTTGAATTATTTGATAATACGAAAACATTAACAAAAATTCTTTTTTCGATTGATGCAGTGAAGAACGATTCAACTGTAGCCGGAATTGTGATCAATACTTCCGGTATGAGGGCGAATCGGGAACTCTTGTGGGAGATTCGTGAAAAATTAAAAGAGTGTAAATCCGCCGGAAAGAAAATAATTATTTTTATCGATCGCGGAAATATTGATCTCTATCATTTTGCATCGGTTGCAGATAAAATTGTGATGGATCCTTTAGGAACAATTACTCTTGAAGGATATTTGATGGGACGAACTTTTGTAAAGGGAACATTGGAAAAAATCGGTCTTGGTTTCGATGAATGGCGTTTCTTTAAATACAAATCTGCAAGTGAATCGTTTTCCCTCGATAAAATGTCCGATGCAGACCGCGAACAGCGGCAGGCGCTTGTTGATACGTGGTATGGTATTTCTAAAAAAGAGATATGTGAATCACGATTGCTGCAATTCTCACAATTTGATTCGTTAGTAAATTCTGTTGTTGCAATACTTCCCAACGATGCGCGCACGCTGGGATTAGTTGATAGTATTGGGCGATGGGATATGGTAAAAGAAATGGTGAAAGCAGAAACAAAAAGTGATAATGGATGGCAATCAATATCCTCTTCCCAAAAAAAATTACAATTCCAACAAGATTCAAAGTGGCGAGAAGTTCCAAAGATCGCTGTGATTTATGCGTTAGGTGTATGCGCAATGGATGAAGGAATTAATGCACGCTCACTTGTGAAAGAAGTTGATAATGCTGTGAATGATGAAGAAATTAAAGCAATTGTTTTGCGTGTTGATTCTCCGGGCGGCGATGCGATGGCATCAGATTATATTGCTGAAAGTTTGAAAAAAGCAAAAGGGAAAAAACCGGTGATTATTTCGCAGGGATATGTCGCAGCGTCCGGCGGATATTGGCTTTCCATGTATGCCGATACGATAGTTGCCGCACCCGGAACAATAACCGGTTCCATCGGCGTTATTGGCGGGTGGATGTATAATAAGGGATTAAAAGAAACACTTGGAATGACAACAGATTTTGTTAAAGTCGGTGCGCATGCTGATCTTGGTTTTGGAATTACACTGCCGATTCTTGGGCTTAGTGTGCCTGATAGAAATTTAACAACGGAAGAACGTTTGCGAGCAGAACAGTTAATTCGCGACTTGTACAAAGAATTTGTAGTGAAAGTTTCTTCCGGAAGAAAAATGGCGGAAGATTCGGTTTCGCGGCTTGCTGAAGGGAGAGTGTGGAGCGGTATTGATGCGAAAGCGAACGGATTGGTGGATGTACTTGGCGGATTAGAAACAGCTATTACAATCGCCAAAGAACGTGCAGGTCTTTCACGTGATCAACATGTTAAGATTATTGAAATTCCGAAAAAAGGTTTGTTTGATCTTGGTATGTTTATGCCAAAGCTTTTTGGCATTGAAACAACGTTGGCATCTGATCCAACAATTGAAATGTTGAAATTTCGATTGCAATATAATGGCAAGCCGCTTCCAATAATTCCACTTGAAGATTCTGATATGCTGAATCATTCTGGGTATTGAAAGTAGCGTGAAATATTTGCAAGGAATCCTTAAAAACTACGTTTGGAAAAACATAGAACACGTCTGCCAGTTGCACAAAATGGTCATTCTCTACTGCCTACGGCTCGTAGTGCTGTTAACTTAAGGATATACTTCCAAAAAAAATAAAGGGCGGTTCTAAAAATGTAAATATTCTCAGCGAACTCTGCGTTATCTTTGCGTTCTCTGCGTTAATTTTTTAAAAATACTAATTTTTAGAACTGCCCTAAAGTAGGACAGGCATTCCTTCCTGTCATTTTTAAACAGTTATTAGAACAAATTCGCTTTTTTCACTTGGGTAAAAATCTATGAAAACTCAATATTATTTCTTCATTATTTCTGTTTTATTTTTTGGATGCAGCGGTTCTCAATCTGTTATTGAGCAAAAAAGGGGGCACGAGATTCGCGGACCCGAACGTGAATTTCGAGCTGTGTGGGTTGCAACGGTTGGCAATATTGATTGGCCAAGTAAACCCGGACTTTCTACGGAAGATCAGCAGCGGGAAGCACTGGCTATTCTTGACAGCGTTGTTGCATTAAATATGAATGCTGTTATTCTTCAGGTTCGTCCTCATTGCGATGCGCTGTATGCAAGCACGCTTGAGCCGTGGTCGTACTATTTGACGGGAGTTCAAGGAAAAGCACCCGATCCATTGTACGATCCGTTAGAATTCTGGATCGAAGAATCTCACAAGCGCGGTTTGGAACTGCACGCGTGGTTCAATCCTTATCGCGCTCACTTGACGAGAGGAAATGAGATCACGGATTCTTCCGTTGTGCGAAAACGACCTGACCTTGCAAAAAAAATTAATGATGGAATGTATTGGCTCGATCCTTCAAAAAATGAGACTCAAGATTTATCATATAATGTTGTGATGGATGTTGTAAAACGATATGATGTTGATGGAATTCATTTTGATGATTATTTCTATCCGTATAACGACGGACAATTTCCGGATGATGATAATTGGGAAGCATATACCAACGAAGGAGGAACACTTTCGCGTGAAGATTGGCGTCGTTCGCATGTGAATACATTTGTTGAACGGGTGTACAAAGGAATAAAGAATGAAAAAAAATATGTGAAGTTCGGACTCAGTCCGTTTGGAATTTGGCGTCCGAAAAACCCGCCGTCTATTGCCGGATACGATCAATACAATATGTTGTATGCCGATGCGCGTCTTTGGCTGAACAACGGC
>JANONI010000303.1:0-7211 GCA_031420755.1 Bacteroidota bacterium
TTCAGCAGCGCATGACCGGGCAGGAGACGCGCAACAAGTTGACCGATTATTGGGCGAACCACGACATCAAGCAAGGCGAGGAATACGCGATCCTCACCAATATCATTCATCAGGAGTGGGCCGAGGTGGATGTGAAAGCGCATATGTTTTTACAACCTTTTTTCGCTCTATATTGAATAATCCCGGTATGTCAAAACATCTTCTGCTCGAAAAGTTATATTCTTATTTTTCTGATGATCCTCACGAAGAGGCGATGCGGAAACGGATCATCCGTTTTGTTGAGGAACATGACGACTGTTTTGAGCGAACACTTCTTGTCGGGCATATCACCGGCTCCGCATTCATCGTCAACAAACAGCGGACTCACACATTAATGACGCATCATCAAAAGTTAGACAAATGGCTGCAATTAGGCGGACATTCGGACGGAGATCCGAATACAATGAATGTTGCATTACGTGAAGCGCTTGAAGAATCGGGATTGCAAAATATTGTTGCCCTCTCCGATGAGATATTTGATGTTGATGTTCATGAAATTCCTGTACGAAAAAACGAACCTGCGCATTTTCATTACGATATTCGCTTTTTGTTCGAAGCTGATGATGTTCAAGAATTAATTAGAACAACTGAATCAAAAAATCTTCTGTGGATTCCGCTTGAGAAAATGGAAGAATACACTACGGAAGAATCGGTTCTGAGAATGGCGCGAAAGGTTTTAAGTTAAGGAAGAATACACAAAGAAATTTCATAATATTCTAGTTCTTCTTCTTGAATATTTTTTTTATATCTTTGCATCACTGTAAAAACCTGAACTCTATAACCTTGCGAAGGTTTCATAGTTCTTTAGCGAGAACGACATCATTCAATGGCAAAACAAAAATCTCAAAAAGCGTGGATTGTTACTGCGGATATGGGTTACGGACACCAGCGTGCTGTGTATCCGTTACACTCCATTGCAGAAGACGGATTGATCACTGTCGGCAAGAACGATAATTCATCCGAAAAGGAAAAGAAACAATGGGCGCGGTTGCTGAATGTGTATGAAACATTCTCGCGCGCGCGGGGAATACCGTTCATCGGAAAACCGATCTTTGCAATGCTCGATACGCTGATGCATATACCATCATTTTACCCAATTAGAAATCTTTCTCACAGCACCTATCAGGTAGATCTTCTTGAACAGAATATTAACAACGGTTTGTGCACCGGAATGCTTCAAAAGATTTCAACACAGCAGCTTCCCTTCATTACATCATTTTATGCGCCTGCGATTGCGGCAGATATTAAGGGATACGAACCGACATATTGTATCATCTGCGATGCCGATATTAACCGCGTATGGGTTGCAAAACAAGCGTGGGAAAGCAGCATCAATTATTTTGCTCCATGCGGAAAAGCGGCTCAGCGTTTAAAATCGTACGGCGTTCCCGAAGAGAGAATATTTCTTACCGGTTTTCCGTTACCGCTCGATCTTATCGGGAAAAATCTTTCCATTCTTAAGCAGGATCTTGCGCAACGATTATTCTATCTCGATCCCCGTAACCGATTCTGGACGATGCACAAAAAGAATGTGGAACATTTTCTGGGGAAAAAGAATTGCGTCTTTAAGAACGAAAGGAAATTAACGATTACGTACGCAGTCGGCGGAGCTGGCGCTCAAAAAGAAATTGGCGCACGCATAGCAAACAGTCTTCGTCATCGTCTTCATGCGAATGAAATCAAGATTAATCTTATTGCCGGAATACGGTCCGATATTCGCGATTATTTTTTAAATGTGAAAAAAGAATTAAAGACAGAAAATATTTCAATTGTGTATGCAGAAAATCTTCAGGATTATTTCCAACTATTCAACAACACAATGCGCACAACGGACATTCTTTGGACAAAACCGAGCGAGTTGTCATTCTATTCCGGACTCGGAATCCCGATCATTATGACACCGACCATTGGATCACAAGAACGGTTCAATCGGCAATGGCTGTTTGAGATTCATGCGGGAATGAAACAGGAAAATCCGGATTATACTGAACAATGGTTATACGATCATTTAGAAAACGGCACTATTGCCGATATGGCGTGGTCGGGATTTTTGAAAGCGCGAAAGCTTGGTACAG
Source organism: Bacteroidota bacterium (assembly GCA_031420755.1). Lineage (GTDB taxonomy): Bacteria > Bacteroidota > Ignavibacteria > UBA10030 > UBA8401 > UBA8401. The sequence continues at coordinate 2,115 of JANONI010000303.1, forward strand.
AAAAAATTTTAGAAATTCTAAAAACCGGAACGATGACACGAAGCAATTCACCGTTAGAACGATAACCAGCAGGTCGGCGTTAACGCCGACCCACCAAATGTTAACCAACAATCAAAAACAAAAATATTTCTTCTGTTATTTACGAACCGGCGGCGGGCATCTTGCGCCTGCACGATCCGTTGCTCAATATCTTTCCCGCGAGCACGGCAAAATGATAGAACCGGTATTGGTCGATGGTCTTGTTGATTCAAAAAAAATTGCACGATACATCATTGAAGACGGCTACCGCTTTCTGCAGGCAAGCGCAAAATGGTATTATGAATTTTTATACGCAACTAACAAATTTCCACCAATCGGATATTGTAATGTGATGATGGCAAACTTTTTCATAAAGCCGTACATCAAAAAAAGAATTCAAGAAGAACAACCAACGAAGATTGTCATTTTCCATTTCTTTTTGATCATGCCCGTGTATCAGATTTTGACGGAATTAGGATTGAAGATTCCTGTCGTAACCGTCGTTACCGATCCGTACACTGCTCATCCGTTATGGTTCCAACGAAAGCAGCAGCAATTTATTTTGTTCAGCGAACGTTTAAAAAAACATTGCCTGAAGAGAGAAATTAGTGAAAAGAATCTGAATGTGTTCCCTTTTATTATTGATGAAAAATTCAGCTCGCCACTTTCATCGGTACAAGTTTCAACTGTTCGAAATCGATTCGGTTTCGATCCAAACAAAAAAATGATCCTTATTATCGGCGGGGGCGACGGAATCCCGCACGGAAAAACGATCTTGCAGAATCTGCTTTCAAATTCTATAAATGCACAAATTGCAATTGTGTGTGGAAAGAATAAACAGTTGTACGATGACGCAATGATTCTGAAGAAAGAATTCCCCAAGTTGATCGTATTTGGTTTCGTCGATTTTGTCTATGATTTATTAAACGCTTCCGACATTGTTGTTACCAAATGCGGCGCATCGACAATCATGGAAATACTGATGATGAAAAAAATTCCAATAATCATAGATTATCTTTGGGAGCAAGAACTTGGTAATATGGAATTTGTGCGGGATAATCAATTGGGAATTTTTGAACGGGATATTACAAAACTTCCAGAGATTATTAACGAATTAATTTCCAACGAGCAGCAATACAAGAAATTTCAAAACACTATTGAACAAAAACAATTTCGCAATGGTACATCTGATGTTGGTGAATTTTTATTAACAGTGTAAAGCTGTCATGCCCGAATGTTTTTATCGGGCATCTATAAAATGCCTGCCCGACGCAGGCGGGGATTCCCGCTAGAAGCACGTCCCAAAGGGATCCCTTCGGGACGGGAATGACGTTCGCTTTTGAATATTTTATAATTATGACCTTACTCGAAAAAAATCTCTACCAACAAATCCATCCCGTGCGATTATTTACGGATTGGTTTTCCGGGCTATACGCATGTTATTTATTCTGGAATCAATTACTGATTGAAGGTCTTGTTGCTGCTTTTGTTCCATCATTGATTGTATCGTTGATCATTCTTCGATTTACCGATCTTGAAAAATTAAAAAATTCCAAATTCGGCAGATATTATAAACGAACTTACAATAGAACGGTCGATATTACTCGCTTTGGCGGATTTGTCATAATGGCGGCGGGATCGTGGAGTCAGTCAATACAAATTGCGGGTGTGGGACTTATTCTTATTATTGGAACGTGGACGTATGGAATGTTTCAAATAAAAACGAAATAGACGCATTGCGTATATCATGCCAATACGGTATAATAGACGTATGTTTATACAGAAAAAATAGACTGTTGCGTTATTACAGGAGTTAGCCGCAATGTGCGCGGAGGAGGATGAAATGAAACTTCTTATTTTAGTATTGATCAACTTAGTTTTGCTAAGTAGCTGCAAGGAGTCCACCACGGGGCCCTCTTTAAACGTCAATCTGCTCACCAATCCGACATTTGAACAGAATGGCACCCCATCCTTTCACGGATGGACAGTTGTGGACACCGTTGGTGTGGAGTTATCCGCTGACATTCCCTCGAATGGCTCTGGGCGATCCATCATAGTTCATCCAAGCTGGCTTCCTACTTGGCCAATCGGCATAGCATATCAAGTCATCCCTGCTTCTGCAGGTACTCATTTCTATCGCATCTCTGTCTTTGGAAAGAGAAGCGGTGTATCGGGTGGAATTGCTGTTAGACTCAACCGACCTGATAACAATCCCGCGCAAGGCTGGTTTCCCGGCATCGCAATTGTGGACACAGTTTGGACCTTCTATTCTCAGATTAATACCATCACTGCATCAGCAGGTGACAGTCTCTTTTTTGCTGTCCGCACTGGTGCTTGCGAACTTTGCTTTGGATCGACGTTCCTGAACACCTTTAGTTTTGAGAAACTAAATTGATGCGCACACTGCGGCTAACAGCAACAAAAATGTAAAATGAACCATTGCTTCGCTCACAAAGAATTTGTCAATAATAGTTCGCTTCGCAACGGCATTTTTGTTGCAGACGTTATGTGCCACCTTCTGACGACCGAGTTTTCAACATACTTACAGCATGACAGACATAATATCTATCTTTGACAAATGGAGAATAAAAACGACACGAAATTTAAGACCGTAATAGACAAGAATACTTTCTATTTCTACAATCCTGTTTTTCAAGAAAAATATGAAAGTTATATCAATTCGCTGAAAGAAACGCTCCTCGTTTTAAAAAACAAAGTTGAGACAGACGGGCTGAAAAAAGAATTTTTTGAAAAACTACTCATAGAAAAAGAGAATGGGCTTCGGGCACTGCTCGCATTGACAGGTTTCGCAAATGAAAGTTTAAAACGCTTGCTGACAGTTGTGCGGGTTGCCGACAACAAAGAACTTTCAAAACTTCTCTACAAAGACAAATGGGCTGAACAGGCGGACGGAAAAGATATTTCTGAATGGGGTGACACAAAAATTATCAAACTCATCAAGGACAATTCCGATTTCCGAAAAGGAATTGTGAATTTATTTTTTGAAGGTTCAACTGTTCCGTTTCTATCGCAGACACTTCCGCTGTTTGAATTAAAGAAATTGAGTATTTCAAAACTGAAATTTGAAATACCCGCAATGATAGACACGCTTGTTCGCTACAAAGAGAAAGGTTCGTATTCAGGAAAAGCGGAAAATAATCCAGAGGCACTTTTAGCAATGCTCGTGGAGGAGTGCGAACTCACATACGAGAAAGGAGACCTCACCGAACTTTTCAAAAAAGAAAAAATTGCCAAGCGGACAATGGATTTTATAATTCCCAACAAGAAAAATCCAAAAATAATTATTGAAAGTTCTTTCCTTGTTACAACTTCTTCGGGACAAGGCGATAAATCAAAGACCGAAGGAACAATCAAAAAACTTATTTCCAAATATTATCCGAAAGCAAAGTTCATCGGCTTTGTTGACGGCATCGGTTGGTATGTTCGGAAAGGAGATTTGATGAGAATGGTTACTGCTTACGATGATGTTTTCACTTTCCACAAAGACGAGATAGAACGCTTCAAACAATTTCTAAAAAAAGAATGTAAGAAATGATTGAGAAATTTTTAAATAAAATCACACAAGGCGATTGTTTAAAATTGCTAAAACAAATTCCAGACAATTCAGTGGACATAACTTTTGCTGACCCGCCTTTCAATCTGAAAAAAGGTTACAACAGTTACAAAGACAATTTGAAGTTGCAGGAATATTTGAACTGGTGCGAAGAATGGATTACAGAAATGGTTCGCATCACCAAGCCGACAGGTTCCATTTTTCTTCACAACATTCCAAAATGGTTAACATATTACGCTTCATTTCTTAACAAACAAGCAGACTTCAAACATTGGATAAGTTGGGACGCACCGACAGCACCAATGGGAAAATCATTGCAACCCGGACACTATGGAATTTTATTTTACGCAAAAGACGGAAAGCAATTAAAGTATCACGAAATCAGACACCCTCACAAACGAACACGAAAAGAAAGAATACTTGCAAAAGATTATGGCGGAAAAAAATTTATGTTACATCCGTTTGGTCCTTTGGTATCGGATGTTTGGACAGACATTCACAGAATTAAACATAATAAATTCAGAGACGAGCATCCTTGCCAACTTCCAATTCACTTGCTTGAAAGAATAATTTTAATGAGCACAAATGAAATTGATATTGTGCTTGACCCTTTCAACGGGACTGGCACGACAGCAATTGCTGCAAAACGACTCGGCAGACAATTTATCGGTTTTGACCTTGACGAACACTATGTAAAAATTACTCAACAAAAATTAGAACGAGTAGAACCAATTTCAAAAATTGGTGACCGCTATGTAAGTTTTTATCTTGACCAAGTTGTAACGCTACGCAATGACGACTGGGATTATTTAAAGGATTTCTATTACATTCCAAACATCGCAGAAGAAATTGATACGACACAGATTGTTCTCAAAACAAAAGTGAGAATCCAAACTCCTCTAAAAAGTTTACTGACAGTCAATGGAAACGGTAACGGTAGTGGACACCAAAACGACCAGACAACTTTGTTTGAGCCGACAGTTCACTATGGACTAAATGGCAACGGACACGGACAAAAAAGAAAGGCGGCACATAACAGCGGCTTGGCAAAAGCGGGGGCGACTCCTGTAAAAAAACGGAAGCATTCCAAATAAACTTTTTTGCTAAAAATAAGTAACTCATCATACACAAAAAAGCCGATCGGTACTGATTGGCTTTTGTTTGTTGCAGTCTCATCCTTTTCTTCTTACCTTTTTATAATGACACCATTTAACGAAACAACCGAAAACATTAAAGTCTCCGTACGTCCTCTCTATATTGAATCGGAATCGAACGTGCTTTCACGAAAATTCGTGTTTGCGTATTTCATTAAAATTGAAAATCACGGCAGCGACACCGTACAATTACTTCGGCGTCATTGGTACATCACCCACGATACAGGAAAAGTTGAGGAAGTGGAAGGCGAAGGAGTAATCGGCAAACAGCCGGTTATCCAGCCCGGAAAATTTCATGAGTACAACAGCTTCTGCATTCTCGAATCGCTGGAAGGGTTCATGGAAGGAACG
>JANONI010000304.1:0-3613 GCA_031420755.1 Bacteroidota bacterium
TGAACCGTTCGCTTCCGCCAAACCGCCAATAAGACGGCGGTCAAGAAAGATGGCGGACAAGTTAATTGGAAAAATAAATTCACTCTATGAGCGTTTGTGAACCGTTCGCTTGAAGCGAACGGTTCACTACATACTAAAAAAGGAATTGCAAAATTGTGTCTGCATTGAACCGTTCACTTGGAGCGAACGGTTTAGTTTGTGTATTAACGAACGGTTCAATTAGACCTGTTACTTCTTCAAATCCCATAACTTCTTTGTAGCTCGTTCCAATTCCGCTTCGATCAATTTCGGATCATTTGTTTTTTCCGGCATGTTTTCAAATACCACGTACGGTACTTTGTGTCCGCGAATTTCAATGTGCGTAGGATTTGTTGCTTCGATCTTTTCCCAATCATTAATCTTGTAATAGAAATCCATTTTTTCATCGGGAAGCGAATGGTACAGAATTGAATCTTCTTGTCCGGGACGAGCACGGCGTCTATTCTTTCTCACCGATTCTTCATACGGAACTTTGATATACACAAGCGATGCTTTGCTCAGCATCTCATCGGAAAGGAACGACATAGCGTTCACAATTGCATTCTCTCCGCCGCGCGCAAATTCAACCAGCGTGGTCATCTTTGTATGATACTCGGCATCTTTCAACAATTTTTTCTGATAGTCGAGCGCAAGGCGTTTGATGTACAGATCCCAAATATATTGATCTTTGAACCAATATTTTTCATCGCTCCAAACACGCGGTTTTCCCATTTGCGTCATCAAATCATCCAGCTCGAATGTTTCCCAAACATACGTAAAGTCATCCAACTCTTCAAAGTTTGCAATGTGAAATTTTTCCAGCCGAACTATTGGGTCGCATTTCTTTAAAAAATCAATGACCTCGGATTTGCCGGCGGCGGGTCTGCCGGTGATGATTAAAATTGGAAAATGATTGTTTGCCATAGAACTCTCCTTGTAAAATGATTCGTTGTACTGTTTGATTTTTTTTTGTGAATTTTGAGTAGAAAGATACGAATAAAAACTCTATTTTTGTATGAAGAAATAATAAATAGTTGACAAGTCAAAAATATAAAACCGCGCGAAGAATTTATCCTTTTTATGAATACCCTTTGCACAGTTACTTGTGTAGTATGTCGTTACGGGACGACTAAATATTTTTCCCTGAAGGATTGAGATGAATATCTTTTCAAATATTTGTGCCTTTCTCACAGATCGAAATATCGTATTTCGCACCGTTCATCATCAGCCAACATTTACCTCAGCAGCATCGGCGGTGGCACGCGGAGAAGAGATGAAGATTGGCGGGAAAGCATTGTTGCTGAAAGTGGATGGTGAGTTTAAATTATTTGTTGTTAGTGCCGCAGTAAAAGTAGATTCAAAAAAGATTAAATATTATTTCAAGGCGAACAGTATTCGCTTTGCAACAACAGAAGAATTATGTGAGCTGACAAATCTTGTTCCGGGTTCTCTTCCACCGTTTGGCAGGCCGATTTTGAATTTCGATCTTTTTGTTGATCCGTCAATTGTTGAAAATGAAAAGATTGCGTTTAATGCCGGCTCGCTTACCGATTCGATCATTATGAAGACTTCCGATTATCTTCCATTGTCGAATGCCGTTATATTTTCATTTTCACAAACAGAGTGATGCCGATTGCTATTGTGGTAGCACCGAAAACTAATTCAAGTATATTCTCTCATCAATTTACCGTTAGAGGTTTAATGACAATTGTAAAGAATCTTTTTCTCCTTTTCTTCTTCGTCTCCATTTCTTTTTCCCAACGCACCAGACCGGAAATATCCAATTATGAAGAAACATCACGGTATCAAGATGTAAGAGACTTTATTGATGCATTAACGATAGACGGTAAGATATTGAAACAGTCGTGGCTGGGATATTCCGCCCAAGGAAAACGTCTGCCGATGATTGTGTATGGAGATGTTGCCAACGCGAAGCCGGAAACGATTCGCAGATCGGGAAAACTGGTAGTGTATATTCAAGGGAACATTCATGCGGGCGAAGTTGAAGGAAAAGAAGCGATGCTGGAATTGCTGCGAGAATTGAATGCGGGAAAACATGCTGAATGGAAAAAGAATCTTGTGTTGTTAATTGTTCCCATTTTCAATGCGGATGGAAACGATCTGATCGGTTTATATAATCGTCCGCGTCAGCACGGACCGATTGCGGGAATGGGACAACGGGAAAATGCTCAAGGACTTGATTTAAATCGCGATCATATGAAATTGGAATCTCCGGAAGTTGGTTCATTTGTAAAAATGTTGAATGAGTATGATCCGTATGTAACAATCGATCTTCACACCACCAACGGATCGTTTCATGGATACCACATTACGTACAGTTTTGCGTTAAATCCTATGATCGATCCAACGCTGGATGATTTTACACGCACGGTATTCTTTCCCAAAGTTGAGCAACGAATGGAAGCACAGCATTGGCGTATCCATCGCTATGGAGATTATCTTGAAAAAACACCTGCGGGAAAACCGGGATTCTATTATTGGGCGACCGAGCCGCGATTTAACAGCAATTATGTCGGGCTGAGAAATCGTTTGGCGATCTTAAGTGAATCGTACTCCTATATTTCTTTTCAACAACGAATTGCTTCAACGAAAGCATTGGTGGTGAATATTCTTGATGTTGTCAACGCCGATTGGAAATTGATCAAAGAAACGATCCGCACAGCGGATGATGCGGCAAAAAATATTGCAACGTTTGATTCGCTTGCCGTAAGAGCAGAAATCGTTGAATCAAATTCTGCTGCAGAGATACTTCTCGCCGCCGTGAAAGAAGAACGGAATCCGTACACCAATGAGATAATGTATTTGATGAATGAGGACAGTTTAAAAAAGATTGTAACAGCCGAATTTTATTCGTCGCGGGCAACACGAAAGGCAAAAGTGCCCATTCAATATTGCATACCGGATTCATTGCAAGAGGTGATAACATTATTACGCGAGCATGGAATACAGATGACGGTTCTCAAAGAGTCTCAGCGAAAGAAAGTGCAGCGTTTTGCAATTCGGGAAAATAAAACTGCGGAACGTGAATTTCAAAAACATACAATACGAACCCTCGAAGGAACGTTTGAATCAGTGGAGCAGATAATGCCCGCCGGAACTGTTATTGTTGAAATGAATCAACCGCTATCGCGGCTTGCATTCTATTTACTTGAGCCGGAGTCTGAAGATGGAATGGTCGCATGGAATTTTGTTGATAACTATTTTGGCGATGGGAAATATTATCCAATAGTAAAAGTTACAGAGTAAGGGTAATTACCCAGCGAGTGGTTTTTATGCCCCACCTGTCCGCTCTACCAGTCGATCTACGATCCCGTAGGGAGTGTCTTCGACCATACAAAAAAAAATCCCGCCCAGATGATATATCTGGACGGGATTCCACGCGAGATGGAGTCCATCTTCATATTTTTTTATTTCAACAGCAACATCTTCTTCACTTCGCGGAAATTCTGCGTCTGCAGAACGTGGAAATATAGCACTTTCAATACTTATCCTGCTTTTTGCAGTTCATACGCAAATGTATTTGGCTGTTTTATATGCTTTGATGCCGAAAGAATTTCAAATCGCACAATTTGAT
>JANONI010000305.1:0-1833 GCA_031420755.1 Bacteroidota bacterium
AGAGATGCCCTAATGTCATTACTCGTAATAAAAACCTGACTTGTCGGGTTTTTTTGTTTCCATAATGTAATTGAAAAAACAAGCTCTTTTGCGTATCTTCTATAACGCAAAGAGTAACATTTTATATAATCCCTCTTTAGGGATTTTTTATTATTGGGAGATGTTTTTGTAATGCAGTATAAGAAACGAACACATACAGGTGGAGAACTTCGTTCCTCACACATCGGGCAAACAGTTACGCTTACAGGTTGGGTAGATACAAATAGAGACCTTGGAGGAGTAATCTTTATTGATCTTCGGGATCGTTATGGAAAAACTCAAGTTGTATTTAATCCTAAATTCAGTGAATCCATTTATGCTCTCGCAAAAGAATTACGCACAGAATTTGTCATTTCCGTTACAGGAAAAGTTGAAAAACGTCCTTCAGGAACAGAAAATTTAAAATTAGGAACAGGGGAAATCGATGTTCTTGCAGAAGAATTAACCATCATCAATAAAGCCGAAACAACGCCGTTTCCAATTGATGATAAATTGGATACCAATGAAGACCTGCGGTTAAAGTATCGATATCTTGATCTTCGCAGAGCACCGATGCAGGCGAATTTATTGCTGCGGCATCAAATGTATCAGATTACACGACGATATTTTGATGAATTTAATTTCATCGAAGTTGAAACTCCAGTTTTAATGAAAAGTACGCCTGAAGGGGCGCGTGATTTTCTTGTTCCAAGCAGAATAAATCCGGGAAAATTTTATGCTCTGCCGCAATCCCCGCAAACGTACAAGCAAATTTTAATGGTTGCCGGCTACGATCGTTATTTTCAGATTGTAAAATGTTTCCGTGATGAAGACCTTCGCGCAGATCGTCAGCTTGAATTCACACAAATTGATGTTGAAATGTCTTTTGTCGATGAAATAGATATTCACACAATCGTTGAAGGATTGATGAAACGTTTTATGAAAGAGATCAAAGGAATTGATGTTGTTACTCCTTTTCCGCGGCTTACGTATAAAGATGCGATGGAGGGATACGGTAGTGATAAACCTGATCTTCGTTTTGATTTGAAGTTTGCCGACTTCAGTAATATTGTAAAAGATTCAGGATTCAAAGTCTTTACCGAGAATGTAAAAAAAGGTGGTGTGGTCGCTGGTTTCGTAGTTCCGGGCGGAGCAAGTTATACGCGAAATCAGATGGATCATCTTGTTGATTTCACAAAATCGCTTGGTGTTGGCGGTCTTGCATATATTAAATTGACTGATAAAGGAATTGATTCGGCTATCGAAAAATTTCTTGGAAACGATATCTGCAAACACATTTGCGAAACTGCGGGAGCAAAAGTCGGCGACAATGTGTTGATCGTCTCTGATACTTGGCAAAAAACTTATACCTCTCTTGGTGTGCTTCGTCTTGAAATTGCAAAGCGATTGAATCTTATCGATGAGAATAAGTGGAATCTGCTTTGGGTTGTCGATTTTCCGATGTTCGATTATTCCGAAGAAGACAAACGTCATGTTGCTATGCATCATCCGTTTACAGCACCTAAGCCGGAAGATTTATTCTTACTTGATTCCGAGCCGACGAAAGCGCGCGCGCGCGCGTACGATCTTGTGATGAACGGGAACGAAGTTGCCGGTGGAAGTATTCGAATATATGATTCTGCTATGCAAAGCAAAGTATTTGGTTTGCTTGGTATCGGTCCGGAAGAAGCAAAAATGAAATTTGGATTTATGCTCGATGCATTCAGATATGGAGCACCGCCGCATGGTGGAATCGCTTTCGGTTTTGATCGCCTTGCGATGTTGTTTGCGGGTGTAAAATCTATTCGTGATGTA
>JANONI010000306.1:0-4218 GCA_031420755.1 Bacteroidota bacterium
GGAGTCCCGTTTTTTGGGACGACGAAGAATCCGGTAGCCTGCCCGACGCTCTTTTTGGCGGGCGGCGTTGGGAGAGATACTAAGAATGATTATTTATATATTTGTATCATGAAACGTTACCATGTCTATATCATGACAAACAAGACACGTACTCTTTACACAGGCGTGACGAGTGCTTTACGTTTCAGAGTAAATCAACACAAAGAAAAAGTATTCCCCGGATTTACATCGAAATATAAGATATTCAAGTTGGTGTACTTTGAAGAATTTGCAGATATACGCGATGCGATTACTCGAGAAAAACAGATCAAAGGAATGCTGCGGAGCAAAAAAATTACATTGATCGAGTCCATGAATCCGGAATGGAAAGATCTTTCAAACGACCTATAAGTGTTTTCCCACCGCACAGACCGGATTCTTCACTTCGTTCAGGATGACAATGATTTGAGAGTCTTTGTCATTCTGAGGGAGCGCCCGCTCCAAAGGAGTCCTTTGGACCTGAACGACGTAGTCGGGCAGGAAGCGACCGAAGAATCCGGTAGCCTGCCCGACGCTCTTTTTGGCGGGAGGCGGTGGGTGAAAACAAAAAACAAAAAAATAAAAGCTTCCACCGCACAGACCGGATCCTTCACTTCGTTCAGGATGACAATGATTTGAGAGTCTTTGTCATTCTGAGGGAGTCCCGTTTTTTGGGACGACGAAGAATCTGGTAGCCTGCCCGACGCTCTTTTTGGCGGGCGGCGTTGGGTCAGTTTGCAAGTAGCCGTAAAAAATCTCATATTACTTTTGCTTATGGCAAAACAAATCCGTTTTACAGAACATGGTATCACAAGTCTTGCCAAACGGTTTATCGAAAAGAAAACCGTTGAGAATGCCGTCAACACACCGGATAATATTTCCGAAAGTTATGAGAATAGAAAAGTGTATTCCAAAAAGTATTTTGATGCAGAACTATCAAAAGAAATGCTTTTAAGAATTATCATCGATGAATATTCAACAGAACTTGTCGTTATCACAGTGTATAAAACATCGCAATTTGATCGGTATAGTAAATAGGAGAGGACGTTATGAAAATAGTGTACGATAAAGAAACAGATACAATGATTATTGCATTAAGCGATGATAAAATTAAAGAATCCGACGAAGTTCGCCCGGGTGTTATTGCAGATTTTGGTTACGAGAATCAAATTGTGCGATTTGAAATTCTTTCGGCATCAAAGCATATAAAACAGCCAAATACATTTGCGTATGAACTGCAAAAAGCAGGATAAGTATTGAAAGTGCTATATTTCCACGTTCTGCAGACGTAGAACTTCCGCGAAGTGAAGAAGATGACGCTGTTGAAGTAAACTTATGACTTGTCCGCCCAGGAGTTGTTCGACAGTTGCACTGTCGAACACAAGCCATTAGCAAATGTTCAACAGTCGGACAACTAATAGATGGAGTCCACCTTGAAGGTGGACTCCATCTTACTAACGAAGTAATGTAGGCACGGATGAAAGTCCGTGTTTTTTTATTTTAACAACCTCAATCATTAAAACGAGAACGTCTGACACGCTGTTCAGTGTCTGACGTTTAGCGCAGGAACGGGATTTGTTGAGTTTTTTTGTGTCGCCACAACAACCTTGATACTTCTAAAGTTGTTTGTTACCTTAAGTATAGAAATAATGTAATTACTCAGTATCGAAACCATGCAATTCAAAGGATGTCTGACGGTGCTTTCCACTTGTCCGCCTTCTTTCTTGACCGCCGTTTTTTTGGTGGTTTGGCGGGACCGTCTGACATCTTGGTAGAGACCTCTGAAAAACAACAGGATCGTGTCATTGCGAGACGTTTTTTGTCGAAGCAATCTTGTTTTTCTTTTATTATGAGGAGATTGCTTCGTCGCTCCCTGCCCGACTACGTCGTTCAGGCGGGCGCTCCTCGCAATGACTTTTTCAGATGTCTCTGGTAATTAATGCGTATGCATGTCCGACACGAAGTGTTCCTTTGGAAAGGACTCTTCGAGCTTCGCATTTCCCGCGCTAAACGTCAGACACAAAAAACGTGTCAGACGTTATCCGTTAACTAAACATTGAAAGTCATACGATGAGTTATTTTTTTGTCTACGACCCGTAGGGAATTACCTGCACTTACAAATTTCTGTTATAAATTATACAAACTCATCGTATGACTGAGTAGTTACATCAGTTCTTACATTGAATATTATGCTATCACAAGAAAAATCAGATTTTATCCGGGATATAATCGCCGAAGATATCAAGACCAATAAATATCAAGGACGTGTTCACACTCGTTTTCCTCCCGAACCAAACGGCTATCTTCACATCGGTCACGCAAAATCCATCTGCTTAAATTACGGAATCGCAAAAGATTTCAACGGCAAATTCAATCTCCGTTTTGACGATACCAATCCTGCAAAGGAAGAACAGGAATATGTTGACTCTATAATAGAGGATGTGAAATGGCTCGGCGGAGATTTTGAGAACAGAGTATTTTATGCTTCAGATTATTTTGAGAAAATGTATGAATACGCCGTTACGCTCATCAAAAAAGGAAAAGCATTTGTCTGCGATTTGAATGCCGATGAAATGCGGCAAACGCGCGGCACACTCACCGAGCCGGGAAAAGATAGTCCCCACAGAAACAGAAGTGTGGAAGAAAATCTTGCTCTGTTTGAACGAATGAGAAAAGGTGAATTTCCGAATGGCGCAAAAACACTTCGCGCAAAGATCAATATGGCTTCGCCGAATATCAACCTGCGCGATCCGGTGATGTACAGAATTGTGCACGAAGATCATCACCGGCAAAAAAATATTTGGTGTCTGTATCCCACGTACGATTGGGCGCACGGCATCGAAGATTCTATCGAAGGAATTACACATTCTATCTGCACGCTTGAATTTGAAAATCACCGCCCGTTGTATGATTGGTATTTACATGAACTCGGAATTTATCATCCGCAGCAAATTGAATTCGCGCGGCTCAATATTAGTTACACCGTGCTGAGCAAACGCAAACTGCTTACACTTGTTGAAGAGAAACACGTTTCCGGCTGGGATGATCCGCGCATGCCTACCATCGCCGGTGTTCGCAGACGAGGGTACACATCGGAATCAATCATCAACTTTTGCAGCATCATCGGTGTTGCAAAACGAGACAGCACGATTGATGCTGCGCTGCTGGAATACAGTATCCGCGAAGATTTGAACAAACGCGCGCATCGCGCAATGGCTGTTCTTCATCCGATAAAAATTGTTATTACAAATTATCCTGAAGGCAATGGTGAAGAACTTCCCGCGGTGAACAATCCGGAAGATGCATCGGCGGGAACGCGGATGATTCCGTTCGGCAGAGAAATTTTTATTGAGCAGGATGATTTCCGCGAAATTCCGCCGCCGAAATATTTTCGTCTTTCACCCGGAACGGAAGTTCGTTTGCGTTATGCGTACATCATAAAATGCGAACGCATTGTAAAAGATGAGAAAGGAAATACCGTTGAGATTCATTGCACGTACGATCCCGAAACAAAAAGCGGCTTGGCAGGCGCAAGCCCGCCAGGGCGGGCAGGCAGAAAAGTGAAAGCCACAATTCACTGGGTTTCCGCTCCGCATGCTGTTGATGCAGAAGTACGACTGTATGATCGGCTGTTCGTGAAAGAAAATCCTGATGATGTTGAAGAAGGAAAAAATTTTCTTTCCAATCTGAATCCTGATTCGCTGCAAATTTTGAAACAGTGCAAAGTTGAACCGTCGCTTAGCAGCGCAAATCCTTCCGAGCGATTTCAATTTGAGCGTGTCGGATATTTTTGTGCCGATGCAAAAGATGGCAGACACGGTGCGCCGGTATTCAACAGGATTGTTACGCTGAAAGATGCGTGGGCGAAGATCGAGCAGCGTTTCCCGGATCCCTTTGGGACGGGAAAGAAATAGATATTCTCGTTCCCAACGGGACGTTGGGAACGAGATGAGATTCGTTAAGTGACCGATATCTTGAAGATGTCGGTCACGTAAAATTTTTCCATCTTTTTTCGTAACTACTCAGCATCGCAATTATTCGCTATACTATAAGCGTTTTCTTACTATGGATGCCCGATAAAAACATTCCTGCCTGCCGGCAGGCATGCGGGCATGACGAACACTATTAAATCAATCGTCATTCCCGCATGCTTTTGGCGGGAATCTATCTTTACGGTGAGTAGTTACCTTTTTTCACAGC
>JANONI010000307.1:0-1902 GCA_031420755.1 Bacteroidota bacterium
CAATTCGGTCAATTTCACTGTCGAGTTCTGGTTTTATTGTAGAAGGCGGCGCAACATCTACATTGACGATCTCATACAATATTGCACTTTCATGCGCGCCGTTGAACGGCGATTTCCCTGTAAACATTTCATACAGAAGCAAACCAAACGAAAAAATATCCGAACGATGATCGGAATCTTGTCCTTGCACTTGTTCGGGTGACATGTATCCCAGTGTTCCAACAGTACTTCCCATCTTCGTCAATCGCGAACTTCCTGCAAGTTTCGCTAAACCAAAATCCATCACTTGAACAATTCCGTCTTTGCGGATCATAATATTTTCTGGTTTAATATCTCTATGAACAATTCCTTTTTCGTGAGCCGCTGCAAGTCCTTCAGCAATTTGAATTCCGTAGTCGATCGCTTGTTTTAAACTAAGGGACGATTTCTTTTCCTGAAGTGTCTGACCATCGACAAACTCCATCACAATAAATATTTGCTTGCCCGCCGGAGTGCCAGCGGAGGAGGGTCCGTCAAGTTCTTGTATATCGTGAATCGTGCAGACGTTCGGATGATTGAGTGCTGATGCCGATTTTGCTTCTTGAATGAATCGTGCTTTGTCCTGTTCTGATGCCGCTAAATGTGACGGAAGAAATTTGAGAGCAACGAAGCGGTCAAGTTTTGTGTCTTGGGCTTTATAGACAACACCCATTCCACCTTCACCGAGTTTGTCGATAATTTTATATTGTGAAATTGTTTGTCCTATCATTGTCGTATCTCCTTTATTCCGCTCCCGCTAAACAACAGCGGCCTGCCCGCCAATTTAATATTTATATGGCAGGCGGGGATTCTGAAATTTTCATCCGCTCGCAAGAAATCGCTCACGGAAAAATTTCGAACTTCGCCGACTTGCCCGCTATCTTTTTGGCGGGATTTCTCAATAATCTTGTAGTGCGAAATTGTTTGACCTACTTGTCCGCCGTCTTTTTGGTGGATCATAAAAATTATTTCCTTATTTCTTTCATTGATTCATTTGTTCATTGGGTCAATAATTCAATCAATTTCATTTTTTCTTTACCCCATGAGATAGCGCCATTTTGAAATTTTTCTCATCTCTTTGTCACTTTATCTCACGGGGTGAAACTCCGAATCCCAGTTGACAATAAGCGTGAGAGGAGAGGTGAACTGAGTTTCAACCGGCACATTCAGAATGAACCGCTTGCCATCAGCCATTATATCGTAATTCTCTCCTCTCATCTCGAACAGAGGTTGCACAGAACTAACTTCTACAGTAGAACCTTTCACCGTAATGTCTGCCTTCATTAACTTGCGGTCGCTACTGATATAGTATATTTCCCTTCCGTCACGGCGCCCACTTGGAGAAAACCCACCAGCCGTTGAAACTTGCCATTTCCCGCCGGATCCGGGGAAAGGTCGAATAAAAACCTCAGCTTGACCGGATTCGTTGCTGGTATATGCAATCCATTTTCCATCGGGAGAAAAATGAGCTTCACCTTCAAAAAACTCTGTCTGCAAAAACGGAATTGTCTTACGATCCCCGCCCGCTCCTTCGGAACCCATCTCTAAAATCCAAATGTCGCCGCGTGAATTGTAGAGAAGATTCTTACCATCGGACGACCAATCTGTCGGGATTTTGTCATCATCGGATTCGAGCAAAGATTTCTCACTTGCTGCACCGCTTGAAGATTTGATATACAGATCATTTTTTCCTTTTCGACTAGAGGAGAATACAATTTGATTTCCGTCAGGAGACCAAACTGGATTTAGTTCTGCCGCGGGATCAAACGTAAAGCGTGTTTTCAACCCGCGACTTATTTCATATATCCAAACATCGTTGTTTCGGGATTTTTGATCGAAGACGCTCAGCGCTATACGTTGACCGTTGGGGGAGATTCGAAATCC
>JANONI010000308.1:0-1652 GCA_031420755.1 Bacteroidota bacterium
TTCGCTGTTGCAGGTGGAGCAACCGTTGTTGGAAATTCGGTTGTTCCGATAGCACCGACACCTTCGGCAACATTTGCGGCACAATATACATCAGCTTTTGATTCGCTGCGATCCGCATTTCCAAATGCAAAAATTATTGCTGCCAATATTCCCGATGTCCGTTCAATCCCGTATTTTAACACTGTAGGTCCTGCGGTTGGTGCAAGTTTGCAAGGAGCATTTGCAATCAGTTACCAAAAGCGTGGAACAAAAGGCCGCGGTGATGGTTCATCAAATTTAATGGAAAAAAATCCTCCGCTGTTACCGCTTGGTTCGGCATCATACGTTGCATTCATCGGCAAACCATCCGGAAAGTGGTATAAGGACAATAACATTCCGGTTCCAGCAGGAATTGATACCAATGCAGGGTTCGGATTGAATTATACAAATCCTATTCCTGATGCTTTAATTCTGGACTCATTAGAAATAGCAATGGCTGGTAATGCAATTACTGCATACAACCAAACAATCTCTACCGTTGCCGCAGCAAAAGGTGCGGCGCTTGTTGATGTGAATTTTATTTTTAGCGGAATAAAAAAGAATGGATTAAAGATTGGCGGTGAAATATTTACTGCTGATTATATTTCCGGCGGTTTATTCAGCCTCGATGGTATTCATCTTTCTTCGAAAGGAGCGGGAATTATTGCGAATGAATTTATTAAAACGATGAATGTAAAATTTGGGATGAATGTTCCGCAAGTGGATGTTTCACGGCTTCCGGGTATTCCGGCACCGCTTAAAAAATATGTTACGGCAAGTATGCTGCCGAAAATTTCTTTTGAAGATGCGCGTGCGATGGTGCGTGGATGGGAAAAATAGTATTCAGATTTTCACTTTCAATTTCAGTAACTCATCTCGTTTGTTTATCTCGTTATCTCGTTCCCAAACTCCGAGAGTGTGTCAAAAGTGTATTGCCGACCTCTCTACGAGCCGTAGGGTAGAGAGTTCCGCGATACAATTATTTTATCAACATTAACTTCTTCATTTGAGATTTTCCGAAATACAAAATGATGCCACGCATCTCAGACAAGTCCCACGCACGTATTGAAATACTTACTAAAAGTGCGTGGGACTTTACTGTTTACTTCATTCAGTTCTTCGACAGTTGAACTGTCGAAGAAGTTCCTGTCCGAGAGTTAAACTCTCGGACAACTACAAGGTTATAAAGATTTATTTTACGAGCATTAATTTTTTCAACTGAATTTTGTTTCCACTGTGTAATCGTGCAAAATATATTCCGCTCGCAAGATTATTCGCGGAAAATGTTTTTTGATGATACACTCCTGCTTCAAGATTTTCGTTCACAAGCGTTGCAACCTCTCGTCCAATTGCATCATAAATTTTGAGTGTTGTAAAACCTGAAACCTGAAGCGTGAAACTTATTGTTGTTGTTGGATTGAATGGATTCGGATTATTTGAAGTTTTTCAATATCAAAAAAAAATATTTTTATCGGTTTTTGGAGAAGCACAGAACCTTTCGTATATTTGTATTGCAATCACCGCCGAGGTGGTGGAATTGGCAGACACACTAGCCTTAGGAGCTAGCGCTTACGCATTAAGGGTTCGAGTCCCTTCCTCGGTACAATTAAAAAGGACGCTTTCGCGTCCTTTTT
>JANONI010000309.1:0-2820 GCA_031420755.1 Bacteroidota bacterium
TTGCCGATTGGTATTTTACGGAAAGAGGAATTCGGGATAAAGTAGAAATTCATTTTGTAACACCTTTGGATGGCGCATTTACAAAACCAAAAGCTTCTGCAATACTTGGCGATTTCCTTCAGAAGAAAAACATAAAATTAACAGCGGATTTCAACATTGCACGCGTAGATAATGAAGAAAAGAAAATTGTTTCGTGGGATGAAATCGAAGTTCCGTTCGATGTGCTGGTTACAATTCCTACAAATAAAGGGGATGAAGCTATCGAACGAAGCGGATTGGGCGATGTGCTGAACTTTGTTCCAACAGACAAACACACTCTGTTGGCGGAAGGTTACGAAAATATTTTTGTAATTGGGGATGCAACGAATCTGCCAAGTTCTAAAGCAGGCTCGGTAGCACATTTTCAAGCTGATATTTTATTTGAAAACTTTTTGAGCGTGATTGAAGGACGAAAGCCGCATGCAAAGTTCGATGGGCACGCAAACTGTTTTATCGAATCCGGGTTCGGTAAGGGAATTCTGATTGACTTCAATTATGATACTGAACCATTACCCGGAAAATTCCCTCTGCCTGGAGTCGGACCGTTTTCACTTCTTGAGGAAACGAAAATGAATCACTACGGCAAGATTATGTTCCGATGGATGTACTGGAATTTTCTTCTCAAAGGAGTTAAATTACCGATTGAGGCAAATATGTCAATGGCTGGTAAGAGGTTATAAATGGAAGAGAATAAATTATCCGAAGGGTCATTTGGACAAGCTCAGATAAATGAGCTTAATGCGAAACTCGATATCATTCTTGAAGAAATAGAACTTCAAAGGCGTCATCGCAGAGAAATGGAGGATCTAAAAGATGATTTGATGAGAGTAGGGAAAGATGTGTATAAAACAGCCGTTGAGGAATTAGATCAGCTTCATGATTATGTTAGTTCGAGAGACATCCTACATCTTGGAAAATATATGCTGAGAAATGTTAATACGATCAGCAAAGTGATCCAGCAATTAGAAAGCGCGAAAGATTTTCTCACTGATGCTTCACCATTGATGAGAGAATATATTGTTGATTTTATGGCAAAGCTGGATGAATTCGACCGTAAAGGATATTTCGAATTTATGAAAGAGTTTGGAAAAGTATCAGATAAAATAATAACATCGTTTAACGTTGAGGATATAAAAAATCTCGGTGATAACGTTGTAACAATTCTAAATACAGTAAAAAATCTTACTCAGCCGGATATGCTGCACACTATCAATAATGCGGTAAACGTATATAAGAAACTCGATATTAAAGTGACTGAAAAAATTTCTTTCCTTTCGCTTCTGAAAGAATTGAACGATCCGGAAACGAAAAAAGGAATTACATTTGCAATTAGATTTTTGAAAAATCTTGCAAATCAACAATTAGAAACTGTTAAAGAAAACGATCAAAAAATAATATCAAATTAAAGGAGTAATTTATGGCAACAAGAGAAATTCTCGGTAAACAACTTGAGTTTGACGAAGACGGTAATCTGAAAAATTTATCAGATTGGAATGAAGAGATTGCTAAGGAACTTGCGAAGGAAGAAGAAATCAATGAATTGACGGATCGTCATTGGGCGGTTGTCAATTATATGCGTAAAGAATTTCAGGTAAAAGGGGACGCCCCGTCTATCAGAAAATTGACAAAAGAGAGTGGCGTCGATACAAAAAATCTTTATGCACTTTTTCCAAAAGGTCCGGCAAAGAAGGCTGCGAAAATTGCTGGCTTACCAAAACCAAAAGGTTGTATTTAATCCCGACCACAAAGTGGTGGCTTTGCCACAAGTCGGAATTAAAAAAAGAAATTCATAGAATTAAAATTAATAAGGAGTAAAAAAATGTCAAACGAAACTTATGAACCGATCAAAAAAGTTTCTATCGTCATTTCTCGAGGTTCATTAGAAGGGGTTTATCCCGGCTTGATTATGGCAAACGGTGCGAGGATGGAAGGAATAGAAGCCATGCTCTTCTTTACTTTTTTTGGGCTTCATGCTGTAATCGAAAAGAAGATGGATAAAATTAAAGTCGCAACAGTTGGAAATCCTGCAATGTGTGTGCCTTCAGCAATGGGACCTGGCTTGCCAACCTGGGTGGGTGCAATTCCCGGAATGTCTTGGTTTGCGACTGGAATGATGAAGAAAGAAATGGAAAAAATCGATATCCCACCTATTCGGGAATTCATCGAAATGATCCACGATGCCGGCTGTGAAATTTACGCATGCAAGGCAACTGTCGATATGTTTCACCTGACTAAAAAAGATTTCTGCCCGCAAGTCGATGGAATTATCTCGGTTGGAGAGTTCTATGAGAAATCCGCTGGTGCTCAAATAATTTTTACTTAATGCTTAATTGAAATATCATCAAGTATTTCGATTCTTCTAACCAAGAATTGATTTTTCGAATTATACCCTAAGGGATTAATGGAGTGAAACAAATAGTCATCCTGAGTGCTTGTCCGCCATCTTTTGTCAAAGGCATCAACCACCTGTTTGCGTATATGTAGCTCGGTGCGATGCGGTGATACTTTTCCTCGCAGTTTGTGGATAATGCCGGCATCGCCTTCACTGTGATACCGCGATAATATTCGATATATCTGTCGTTTGTTGACAGATAAACTTCGCGCGGCATTGGCTATAGTCAGTTCGTTGTTCTCGATTCGGTGTATCGCTTTGAATCGTTCTCGTTCTTTTGTATTCATTGTCAGGTGCATTCTGGTTTTCCTTTGAGAGTTTTTTACTCCCAAAAATACAACCGGTGAACCTGACATTTTCACTGTCCCGCTAACCTGACATTTTCACTG
>JANONI010000310.1:0-6838 GCA_031420755.1 Bacteroidota bacterium
ATGGAAACAGCGTTGATAATATCAATATCTATGTAAAGCCATTCGGTTCGTTTGCGAACGGTTATACAGGAATTTCCGGCAATGTCAATCTCACTGGCGGAAATACTTCATCGAAAGCCGGCGCGTTTGTGTTTGCAATGAGAGCCGGCGAAGTTGCGGGATATGCGATTACGAACAGTGAAGGAATTTATACGATTGATGGTCTTGTTCCGGGTACGTATTCGGTTTCCGTTGATAAAGCGGGATACAACGAATCTTCAACTCAAAATGTGTATGTAGAATACGATGCGATGGGAAGTCCGGTGAATGGAAGCGCAAGCTTTACGATCAATTCCGTATTGAGTGTTTCGGTCACTTCAACCGTTCAGCCAAAAAATTATTCACTTGAACAGAATTATCCGAATCCGTTCAATCCGAGCACAACAATTAAATATTCGCTGCCGAGTAACGGAGCTGTTACATTGAAAGTCTATAACCTGATCGGTCAGGAAGTTGCAACGCTGATCAATTCATTCCAAACATCAGGCGAATATGCAGTAACATTCTCCGCCTCTAAACTTTCAAGCGGCGTGTATTTTTACCGATTAGAATCCGGATCGTTCAATGTTGTGAAGAAGATGCTTCTCATTAAATAAAAAGTAAAGTTCCACGCACTTTTAATATATTCCAATAAGTGCGTGGGACTTGAAAAGTCGAAGATATAAAGTACAGTTAAAGAAATTGAAATTGATGTTGATGAAATAGGGCTGGCAAATGAACGATTAGTGTAGTGGTGAAGGCAAGGCGGATGAGAGTCCGCCTTTTTTTATTTTAAAACCAAATCTTTTCCCGATTATTATTTCAGTCTTACTTATCTGATTTAAAAGTTCTGAATATATTGCAAAATATCTTTCTTAAAACTCGCGAATATCTTCTAAAGAACACTCAAAATAATAAGATGAATTTTTTCGGTTTTTTGAAATCCGACTTTCCATTTTTTTGAATATACGTAAGTATACATGAAAAGTATTTTTATAAGTGATTGCTGTAATACTTTTTATTCTTTACATTCAAGGCAATTAAACAACAAAAGCTTTAAATATTTATTTCTTCTCTACTACCACTATTCTTGAAAGGTGAATCATGAAACGTCTGCATCTTTGTCTAAGTATTTTATTATTATTCTCATCGCAAACAATAGCGCAAAATATTTCTATGGATGATTACAGAATTCCTAAATCACAGTATAAAAATTTGATTGGAGGTCTGAATGGGGGTTATGGGTCTTATAATTACGGCAGGACATTGGAAGACAATGCTTATGCATTCGGAGGTGTGAATTTTTCTCTCAACAGCATCAATGGTTTTGATGATGAATATGAGAGCTTTAATCTACTGTCCCGGTTATATGCTTCATATAACCAACGCACAACGTCAGAATCAAATTATATTTCAACTCCTTTTACGAGGAAAGAATCAACGAAACATGAATCAATGAATTTTGATCTTTTTGGTCGGTATGCATTTTATCTTACACCGGATGCAGTCTATTTGTATAGCTCTTCATCCCTGAGAGGTCGTTATGATTTTAGCCGGCGCGAATTGGATACCAATAATGTTCATGTACGGTCAGGTTTCTCTAAAGACCGAGATTTGAGCGGAACTCTTTCTGCAGGATTAGGATACGGAAAAATGAGAGATGCCTCCGCGGTATTTTCCGTAGTTCGTATTATTGAAAAATTGAATGAGGATGGTTTTCTTACCAGAGAGCTTAGTAAAGAAGAGATACTGGCGTTGGTGGATATCGTCACGATAAAAAATGTCTATGATGTCAGTTATGATCGCCCCAAAAAATATTTGTTAGATGATATCCTTAATAACCTTCTGGCAATGGGAGTGTTAAAAGAAAACAGAGTATCGGGATATGAAGTTGCACGAATTGACGAGGTGTTCCAGGAAAATATCTTCCCTCGAATGGTGGGATGGACGGTTGATGCGGGATTTCAAATTAGCAGATCCAAATCAGAGCAATTAAGCGATCAATACCGATATTCTACGTTAAGTTTTTATCGATCAGATATCAATAATATTGTCGTGAATGCAAATTACGGAAAAGCGTTTTCCCTGTCTCTTTGTTGGTATACATCGGTGGCTTTTACGATTCCGGTCTTTGAAAAACTAAAGAAGGTCGATAAGGAAGTGAATACCACGTTGTCTTATCAAATAGGTGAAAAGATCAACAACCAATTTATGGTGCGGTATTCAAACACAAATCGATATTACGAAGGAACGGTCATGACCGAATCGTTCTATTCCGGTAATAGTTTCGGAATCAGTAATTCCGCACAATATTTTATTGAGAACAATATTTATTTTTACTTCGGTATGAGCTATAACAATGAGACGAATATTGAAGAAAAAAATGGATATTCAAATCGCAGGACTTCAAATGGTTTCGGAGGAAATTTTGGATTGAATTACAGGTTCTATTGATAAACGTTTAGAAGATGTAATAAAAGTATAAGAAAGGCGGATGAGAGTCCGCCTTTTTTTATTTTGTAATATTTTTGTAATTTCTGTGTGCGTTCATTATTGATTTTACCTATATTCATCAATCTATGCGCACAATTATTACCACATCGTATCGAACTGCCGCAGAATATATTCTCAACGGCGACATCGCAGCATTTCCCACGGAAACAGTCTATGGACTTGGCGCGAATGCATTTGAATCCGAAGCAGTAAAAAAGATATTCATTGCAAAAGGAAGACCATCGGACAATCCATTGATTGTGCATGTTGAATCACAGGAACAGATTTCATCTGTTGTTTCTTCAATCCCGCGCTATGCGGAAAAATTAATTGAAGAATTTTTTCCCGGTCCGTTAACGCTTGTTCTGCCAAAGAATAAAAAAATTCCTGCCAATGTTACGGCAGGACTTTCAAGCGTGGGCGTACGAATTCCAAACCATCCGATTGCAAAAAAATTCTTGAAGAAATGCGGTGTTCCTGTTGCAGCACCATCGGCGAACATTTCCGGTTCGCCAAGCCCAACAACGTGGCAAGCAGTAAAAAACGATTTGAATGGAAAAATTCCATGCATCTTAAAAGGAAATCCATCGCGGATTGGAATTGAATCTACCGTTATTGATTGTACAGGAAACGCTCCGATAATTTTGCGAGCCGGCGGTGTAACGTTGGAACAATTACGCACCATCATTCCGGCAACACGGCTGCAAAAGCGGCAGCAATCAATTCCAAAAAGTCCCGGCGTAAAGTACAGACATTATTCTCCGCGTGCCTATGTGTTCATCGTCAGCGCGATGTCTGAAACAGTGCCATTACAATCATCGGCATATATCGGTTTGAAGAACATCGGAAAGAATCGCTTTGGATTGAAAATGATTTGCCGAACAGAGGATGAATATGCGAGGTCGTTATTTCATTTCTTCCGCGAATGTGATAAGAAAGGTATTGAAACAATCTATTGTGAGAGTGTGAGTGAAGATGGAATCGGTTTGGCGATAATGGACAGAATACGAAAAGCGTCTTTTCAATGATTTTTTTTTACCACGAACTTGTCCACCGCGCTTTTTGGCGGAGGCGCTAAGAACACAAAGAAAAGCAATCAGATTTCAAACAGCAGACAAACGATGCTCACAATTCGGGAAAACATTTCTCTTTCGCAATTCACAACGCTTCATCTCGGAGGAGCGGCGAGATATTTTTGTAATTGTTCTTCCGTTGATGATCTTCGCTCGGCACTTCAATTCGCGCGAGAGAAAGGATTACGATCTCATATTCTTGGCGGAGGAAGCAATACGATCTTTGCTGACGACGGATATAATGGACTGGTGATTAAGATGGGATTGAAGGGAATCTCATTTGTTCACGATGGAAATGATGTTTTGATAAGCGCAAAAGCAGGAGAAGATTGGGAATCATTGGTTGCAATAACCGTGGAGAAAGGACTTGCGGGGATCGAATGTCTTTCCGGGATTCCCGGATTAGTCGGCGCAACACCGATACAAAACGTTGGTGCGTACGGACAGGAAGTACGGGATACGATCGAAGCGGTGAAGGTTGTTGAGAGAGAAACTCTTGAAGAAAAAATATTTCGCACTTCGGAATGCAGATTCTCTTACCGAGAGAGCAGATTCAAATTAGAAGATGCTGGAAAATATATTGTTACCGAAGTTATTTTTCGATTGAAAAAGAATGGAAGACCTTCGACACAGTATCCGGAAGTGCAAACGATGATTGAACGTTCTGTCTTGCTTTCGTCGCTGGCAGACGGAAAAGAATCACTTTCCGCCGTACGAGAGATTGTCCTGTCATTACGGAGAAATAAATCCATGGTACTCGATCCGAACGATCCGAATACTCGTTCTGTCGGTTCATTCTTTCTGAATCCAATTGTTGATAAAGAAATGCTCTCAACAATCAACGATCAATGGAAAGTTATTGGAGATGGAACACCCGTTCCCACATTTTCATTCGGCGACAAACAAAAGATCCCGGCTGCGTGGTTAATTGAACATTCCGGTTTTAAAAAAGGATATAAAAAAAATGGCGTTGGAATTTCCGAGAATCATACGCTCGCGCTGGTGAATTATGATGGAACAACCGATGTATTGCTTCGGCTAGCAGAAGAGATACAGCACGGAGTGGAGAAAGTTTTTGATCTTCGGTTGCAGTTGGAAGCGAATGTAATTCCGCAATGGCAATGATTTAGGGTTTTTGAAATGGCGTATAGATTACAAATAAAAAAAATAATGCTGTATCTGATGGTTGCTGCATTTCCTATTATTGCTCAACCATCGTATGATTCATTGTATCTGGAAAATTCTGTTTATAAATATCGCACCGCTATGTTCGCTGAATCTAAACCAACCCCTACCACGATTGTTTTTTTAGGCAACTCAATCACGTTCGCAGGTGATTGGAATACATTACTTGGGCGCGAAGGTATTGCTAATCAAGGAATCAGCGGTGATAATACTGTTGGAATGCTGCACCGATTACAGTACGTCTATCAACTTCAGCCTACACTTTGCTTTATCATGGCAGGAATTAATGATATTTACGCTGACGCGCCGGTTGAGAAGATATTTGAAAACTACAAAAAAATTATTGATACGCTGCGAGCAAAAAATATCACGCCGATCATTCAATCCACGCTTCACGGCAATCCAAAATGGAAACGAACGGAAATAAAAAATCCGGAAGTGAAAAAACTTAATATTCTTTTGTCGGAATATTGCACCGTTCATAACATTACCTTCGTTGATCTGAATGCAAAACTTTCCGCCAATGGAATTTTGAAAGATCGGTACACCACGGACGGGATTCATTTAACGCCGGCGGCATATATTGTATGGAGTACGATGATTGCCCCGATTATACGGAACCATGGTTTGTAATCTTTCACATATTCACTATATTTACACGTCGTTTTTTATATTTATTTATCAAGGAGATGTTTCATGAAACAACTGTTGTCTATCTGTGCAATTGTCATCGTAAGTGGTGGAATGCTTCTTGCGCAGCAGCCGAACAAACCGACTGCCCAATCAAAATCGCCGGCAAAAAAATCGACTGTAAAAATGAAGACCGTTCAAGAAAAGATGAGTTATTTGAGCGGATTCGATCTCGGTCTAAAAGTGATCGGCAATGTGAAAGCGAATAATTTTCCGTTGTCGAACGTAAGTTTTCTCAACGGATTGAAAGATGCGTTGGAAGGAAAAGAGAATATCCTTTCGGCAGAAGAGATTCAGCAAGCGGTGGCAGAGTTCCAAAAAAACTCTCCGCAGCCTGAACATGAAAAGAAGTTGCAGGAGATGACGGCAAAATATAAAAAAGAAGGAGAAGAATTTCTTGCTGCGAATACATTGAAAGACAGCGTGAAGGTTACGGCAAGCGGACTTCAATATAAAATTTTTCGTGTCGGAACCGGAAAAGCTCCCGCTGAAACAAGCACCGTTACCGTACACTATCGCGGTAAATTGATAAGCGGTGTTGTGTTCGATGAATCATACGGACGCGGAGAACCGACAACATTCCAATTGAACCAAGTGATTAAAGGGTGGACAGAAGGACTTCAATTGATGAACGAAGGATCGAAATTCGAATTCTACATTCCAAACGAACTTGCGTACGGCGAACGTCCGGCAGGACAATTGATTCCTCCCGGTTCGATGTTGATCTTTGAAGTTGAATTGATCGCGGTAAAATAATCTATTGGCAATCGAAGTATTGAAAAGGTGGACAACTCAGTCCACCTTTTTTATTGCTCTATACATCTCGTTACCAACGTCTCGTTGGTAACGTAATAAAGATAAGGTATGACAAGAACTCGATATAAAATCTATAATGACCAACAGCCGCATTTTCTTACTATGACAGTTGTTGAATGGATATCGTTGTTTATGAATCCGGAAATCGTTTCGCTTTTATTTGAGTCACTTCGTTTTGCACAGAAAGAACGAAGTGTGATTGTGTATGCGTATGTTATTATGGAAAATCATCTTCATCTTATTGCTTCAGCGGAAGAACTTTCCAAAACAATGAAAGAATTTAAATCGTTTACCGCAAGAACAATCATAGATTATTTGGAAGAACGGAAAGTGATTTCACTATTAGAGAAATTACGAAGAGCGAAACTCGATCATAAAACCGGAAGTGAATATCAACTTTGGCAGGAAGGCAGCCATCCGGAAGAAATTTACACGAAGTGTCCTTCGGATAGCGAAAAGATGCTGATCCAAAAAATTGAGTACATCCATAACAATTCCGTAAGACGAGGATATGTGGAAGAGCCAAAGCATTGGCGATATTCAAGTGCAAGAAATTATGAAGG
>JANONI010000311.1:0-2334 GCA_031420755.1 Bacteroidota bacterium
AACGGGCGCGAGCGAACTGGATTCATCGCGAGCGTTAAATTTTGCAAGGAGTTCTTTTGCTTCTTTTCTTGCTCCGTCAAGAAAAGAAGATATTGAAGAATCTATCCGTGTTAAACAAATCTATTTTGGACAAGTCTGATACGGATTACCTATCCAATTTTAAGAACATGAATTTAACAGAGGAACTATGAAAAAAATTGAAGCAATCATTCGTCCGCATAAATTAGATGAAGTGCGCGAAGCACTACAAGAAGCAGGGTTTAGAGGATTGACCGTTACCGAAGTAAAAGGTTACGGAAGACAAATGGGACACAGCGAGATTTATCGCGGCTCAGAATATACGATTAACTTTTTACCGAAAACAAAGATCGATATTATCTGTGCCGACAGCAATCTGGACAAAGCGGTCAATATTATTTTGAAACACGCAAAAACCGGCGAGGTTGGAGACGGAAAGATTTTTGTTTCATCAATCGAAGAGGTTATCCGCGTCCGCACCGAAGAAACGGGTGAAGATGCGGTTTAATGCGATATTGGTGAGGCGGCAGAATCGATCTCTGCCGCCGCGCACATAACAAAAATATCACTTGCGTCTAAATTCTAAACACTCTATTTTTGCTTTGCCTGCCCGACCAATAAATTTTTTAAAGGCAGGCGGGCAATTAACAGTAACACCGTTGATGCACTTCAAATGCCTCCGCATTCAAACTGTCCGAAGGACCACTTTGTGGCGGGGTTGTTATGCGCTCCCGATGGTCAGAAAAATTCACCTGAACAGCAGAGGATCGGCAAACACGCCTGTGTGCCGAAGCACTACGGCGCGCAGGCACAAAATTTCGATTGACACAATTGAAATGCAATAAAGTGGCACCAATGCCGGTGTTCCTCACTGTTATATCGGTGAGGTTTTTCGTAACAACTTATAGGAGCACCCTATGGAAACAGGTACCGTGAAATGGTTCAACAACGCTAAAGGGTACGGCTTCATCTCCCGTGAAAACGGCGAAGATGTATTCGTCCACTATAAAACTGTTGTTGGCGACGGTTACAAAACGCTGAATCAAGGCGATAAGGTCCAATTTGAAGTTGAAAAAGGACCCAAAGGACTTCAGGCAGCAAACGTATCGAAAGCGTAACAACGTTATTACTGTTACTCGAACCCTCGTTCAAAACGAGGGTTTTTTATTTTAAACAAATTCACGGTAATTCCCAACTCTTTTTCATTCAATAATGCAGCATACGAAGATTTAATTTATACTTCAATGTCGCTTTAAAATTCCACGCTCGTACCAATCACCGGAAAGAATGAGAATTGATAACCTGCAACATTCGCTCGATTTTCGAAGCATTTTACTTCATATAGTATTTAAGTGTATTGGGTTGAAGTTTGCATTCTTCTGCAAGAGACATACTCGCAATCTTTCGCTGATCGCGAAGTTGATAGAGCAAAGGAACTAATTTATCTCGCATTTCAATTGGTGTAACCGGATTGATATAGATGGATGTTCCTCCTTCAAATCCTGCCGGAACATTTACGCGCCATTTCAAACAAACATGCCATGGCATTTTATACACGGCATCGATTGGAGTGTAATACCATTCTTCGTTACAGGAAGATTGTGAACCCATTGCTGCGTGACATGCATGAACAATATCGCTTATCCCGCGAAGTTCTTCCATGGAATGTTCGTACGGTCGGGTAAAATAGGATTTGGAATAGATCTCTAACGTTGGATAGCGATGTCCGATGCCGACAAAGGCAATTGCATAATCATTTTCCGCAAAGACAAGATTATACTGCGATGCAAGATTAGATCCGAGTTCGTTAAAAACATTCGCATCGTGACGAAGCATATCGATCTGCTCGGTAATTGATGATCCCCATTCATCCAATCCACAGATCTGTTTGTGCAGATGATCGAATGACGCACCGGCAGAACGAAGCCAGTTCTGAAAGATGCTGATGTAACGGATGTACCGATTGTGATCCAGCATATCTTTCATTGCGGCAACCGTAAATGCAAAATATTGAAAATGCTCTTCCGTTGAAAGCTCTCCGGATGAACGCAGCTGCGTATCATATTCAGCTCCGCCAGCATAATGCGTTTTGGCAATGATCAATTCATGGCATCCGCCAAAGAATGCATCCATCATATTCACTTTTTGGAAAATGAATTTCTTTTTGATCTGTTCCGCATTTTTTCCCGATTGTTCCAGTTTGTATTGAATGATATTGTTGATGTGTTCTTCACCTTTGGAATTTGCAATGTATGAATCGCGCCACTCCAATAATGCCGCATTCAAACGGTACCCGTAATTCTTCTTCCAATAATC
>JANONI010000312.1:0-1746 GCA_031420755.1 Bacteroidota bacterium
TGGCGAGACTCCCCGCCAAGCAAACCGGTCGAAGACTCGACTCGTTGAGCGGGCAAGTGTCTCGCCACTGCGAATCAGAGATTCGCTCTACGAGTCGTAGACAATACAAAAATCCATAAAATTTCATTGCTGAGTAGTTACAATATTTTTCAGATTAACCAAAAGGATAATTAAAAGCAGTTCTCACTATTCATATCGTAACATTGGAACGAAGAAATCTCGTTCTTTCAGAAAGGACAACAGTATGTCGGATCAAAAAATAAATATTCTTCTTGTTGAGGATAATCCGTATCACGCGGAACTTGCATTGAAAGCACTAAACATGCACCATCTTGCCGAAAATTTTGTGTGGGTAAAAAACGGCGAAGATGCAACGGATTTCATTTTCTGCCGCGGAGAGTTCGCTTCCCGAAAGATTGAAAATGCGCCGAAGGTCGTTTTTCTTGACCTGAAACTCCCGAAAAAAAGCGGCTTAGAGGTTTTGAAAGAGATCAAATCGGACGAACGGACCAAAGACATTCCCGTTGTAATACTCACAACCTCCCGCGAAGAGAAAGATGTTATTGAAGGACAGAATCTTGGAATGAACGGTTATGTAGTAAAGCCAGACGATTTTGAAAAGTTTGCCGAAGCGATAAAAAATATTGGATACTACTGGCTTGTGCTGAATCAGTTGCCCAAAAAATAGTAACAGTTTTTTTCTTTCCCTGTTTCGTTCCCTCTCCCGTTAAGATTGTAGGGAGAGGGAACGATTTTTTTTATCTGGAAGGACATCTGAAAAAATAACGATTAGCGCATAACAAACTTTCAAAAAAAATATGATACCAGCAAAGGGATATGCCGTTCACCATTCAAAAGATCAATTGTCTCCGTGGAATTTTGAGCGGAGAAATGTCGGAGTAAATGATATACAAATCGAGATACTTTACTGCGGTGTCTGCCATTCCGATATTCATCAGGTGCGAAGCGAATGGGGACCGGCGAGGTATCCAATGGTTCCGGGACACGAAATTGTTGGGCGCATAACCAATATCGGAAGCGATGTTCAACAATTTTCCGTTGGCGATTTAGCTGGCGTAGGTTGCATGGTCAATTCCTGTCAGGATTGCGGAAATTGCAAACAAGGACAAGAGCAGTATTGCGAGAAAGGAAAAACTGTCTGGACATACAATTCTGTGGAAGCTGATGGAACAACGCCAACGTACGGCGGATATTCAAATCAGATCATCGTTGATGAGAATTTTGTTGTTCGTGTTTCAAACACACTTCCGCTTGAGGGTGTTGCGCCGTTGTTATGTGCAGGAATTACAACCTATTCTCCACTTCGTAAATGGAAGATCGGCAAAGGACATCGTGTCGGTGTTTTGGGTTTAGGCGGACTTGGACATATGGCGGTGAAATTCGCATCAGCGTTCGGTGCCGAGGTGACGATGTTGAGCACTTCTCCCGAAAAAGAATCTGATGCAAAAAGACTTGGCGCACAAAATTTTTGTCTTACGAAGGATTCTCAACGGGTGCGTCAATTCAAAAATTATTTTGATTTTATTATCGATACTGTTTCTGCAACACATAATTACGATATGTATTTAAAAATGCTCCGTACAAACGGCGTACATATCTGCGTCGGAATCCCGCCGGAACCTATTCAACTCACCGGTCCGCTCTTGCTGGGAAACAGCAGAACGATCACCGGATCAAATATCGGCGGAATTCCGGAGACACAGGAGATGTTAGATTTTTGTGCAG
>JANONI010000313.1:0-17187 GCA_031420755.1 Bacteroidota bacterium
TTCTGTGCCCGATATTTCTCTTCGAACAACACTGATCGTCGGATTTCCCAATGAGACCGAGGCGGATGTTGAAGAACTTGTGCAGTTTATTAAAGATGTTAAGTTCGACAGACTCGGTGTTTTTACGTATTCTCAAGAAGATGATACGACTGCATACGGTTTAGACGATCCGATTCCCGAAGAAGAAAAAGAACGCCGTAAAGAATATGTGATGGAAATTCAACGGGGAATTTCACTAGAACAAAATGAACTGCGCATTGGAAAGACAACACGTGCGGTTATTGAGCGAATTGAAGAGGGGAATTTTGTCGGGCGTACGGAATGGGACGCACCGGAAATTGACAATGAAATTTTTATTCCGAAGAAAAATGGAATTCACATTGGAGATTTTGTGCGAGTAAAGATTGACGATGCAACTGAATATGATTTATACGGAGAAATCATTTCGTGAAGGAAAAAATGAAAATATTTTTATTGTTTATACTATTCTCATCCGGTTTATGTGCGCAGGTTGAAGCGCGTAAACCGTTACAGACGTTTGATGCCCCTGAATTTTTTGTAGAAGCACTCAGTTTTTCAACTGGCGATTCGCTTGCCGCGCGCGTTGATGTGTATACGCAAATACCGTATGATATTCTTCAATTTGTGAAAGTGAACGGGCAATACATTTCGAGATACGAAATTACATTGAATTTTTTGAACGATAAAAATTCGTCGGTTTCCGAAAAAATTTGGACGGAAGAAGTTACAGTTCCGGTATTTGAATATACTGGTTCTAAAAAAGCGTTTAGCTTGACTCAGCGCTCAGTTGAAATTTCACCGGGTCTCTATACGTTGAAGATTCAACTGCGCGATAATGAGTCAGGGAAAATATCTTCGGTGTTCAAAAAAATTATTGTTGAAAATTATTTCAAATCCTCTCTTGCTCTTAGTGACGTTATGCTTGTAAGTCGGATAGCAGCCGACGGAAAACGTCAAAAGATCGTTCCGAATATTTCCGGAAATATCGGAGAGAATAATAATGCATTCTCAATTTTCTTCGAAGTGTATTCTTCGAACCCTGAAGATTCTCTTGAGTTCCGTTATGTGATAACGGATGCAAAGGGGAAACAGTTGCTCAACAAGAATCAGCCGTATAAAATGCATGGCAATCGCGGACAAATAATTACGCGGTTTGACAGCACACAGTATTCCATCGGCGCATACTCTTTGAATATTCAGGCTCGTTCAGCAAAAGCTTCTTCGAGTGAACCGTTCTTGACAAAAGTGAGACCATTTTTTGTTCGATGGGGAGACCTGCCGGTCAGTATTTCAGATATTGATCTCGCAATCAGACAAATGCGGTATATTGCTAAAGATGCAGAGTATGACAATATCTCGGAAGCGAAAACGGATGAAGATAAAAGGAAATTATTCGATGAGTTTTGGAAGAAGCGGGATCCAAATGTAAGCACAACGCGAAATGAATTTATGGAAGAATACTACAGCCGTGTTGAGTATGCAAACAAACAATTTTCGCATTACCAGCCGGGATGGAAAAGTGATAGGGGAATGGTGTTCATCTTGTTGGGCTCGCCGAGCAATGTAGAACGTCATCCGTTTGATATTGATGCAAAACCGTATGAGATTTGGTCGTATTATGATTATAACCGAAACATTGTTTTCGTTGATGAAACAGGGTTCGGTGATTACCGTTTGTTGACACCCATTTGGGATATTATTCAGCGATTAAAAAATTATTGACTACCGTTCCGCACGGACGGAACACACAATGATATTTAAAAATCATATATGGAAACAAAAGCCAATTGCACTAAGCGTTTGGCTTTTTTTATTTGCTGGAATTGTATCAGCACAGCCGAAGATTTCTACGATTGAATTTTTTGGGAATACATTTTTTTCTCAACGTGAATTGCTGGAAAAGATTCCCGCAAAGATCGGTTCACCGTTCTTTCAGGTTGAACCAATACATCTTGCCGTAGTAACGCTCTACCGCTCCGAAGGATTCTACTGGTTCACGATAGACTCTTCAAAAAATATTTTCAATAGTGATTCGTCTTCCGTGCAGTTAATATTTTTTTTCAATGAAAAAATCCGCACATCAATTTCCGAGATCGCTCTTATTGGAAATCAGTCAATTTCTACGATTGAACTTCTTTCTCTTTTTGAAACGAAAGCAGGAACGCCATTGAATGCGCAGTTATTGGAATCTGATATTCAGTCGATCCTTCAATTGTATTCGCGGCGAGGATTTCCATTTACGAAAATCAGCAGCGACAGTATTGATGCCGATTCCGGTGATGGTTCTAAACTGATTGTGAAATTGAGGATTGAAGAAGGGGCAACAGTATATCTTGATGAAATTCAAACCGAAGGAAATTCAACAACTTCTTCTTACGTTATTGTTCGGGAAGCACGAGTACATAGCGGGGAATTGTTTGATCAGGAACGGATACAGCGAATTCAACAACGTCTGGAACGGATGCAATTGTTCTCTTCTGTTGCTGAACCGCAATTGTATATTGTTTCACAAACGACCGGTGATTCTCTTCGCGGCGGTTTATTGATTTCGGTAAAAGAAGGAAGCACAAATACGTTTGATGGAATTCTTGGATATGTTCCTTCAACAATACCGAACACCGATGGATATTTTACCGGAAATGTTTTTATTGCAATGAGAAATCTTTTCGGTACCGGACGAAAAGCGTTGATACGCTGGCAGAGGGAAACCGAATTGACGCAGGAAATTGAATTGCAATACCGTGAGCCATGGATTTTTGGAATTCCATTGAATCTTAGCGGAACATTTTATCAGCGCAAACAAGATTCATCGTATGTGAAGACAAAGTTTGAATTACGCGGCGATTTTGTCCTGACGGAAGAATTTTCGATTGCAGGGAACATCACTTCAGAATCGGTGTATCCGTCTGCCAATCTTCAGCAATTCTCTATCTTTGAAAGTAACGCACTTTTTTTTGGAGCGGAGATTCTTTACGACACGCGTGATAATCTGCGGAATCCAACCAAAGGCGTACGGTATTCCACTACCGTTCAGCAAGGAAGGAAATCGATTTCTGGACCCGAAAAATATTTGTCTCTTGCCACAGAGAAAAATTTTTCGATCCAACGATATTCTGTTGATGCGGAAGTGTTCGTTTCCACATTTGCGCGGCAGGTGATCATGATTGGTGTTCACGGAAAACAGATCAGTTCATCACGATTGGAACTGAGCGATCTATTTCAGTTTGGCGGAACAACCACGCTGCGCGGTTATCGTGAAAATCAATTTTTTGCATCTCAAATTGCTTACCTTAATTCCGAATATCGATTTCTTACCGGACGCGCATCATCGTTATTCGGATTTGTTGATGGCGGATATTTTTCCCGTCCGGCAGATTCTTTAATAAAAAGTATCGAACGACAAGAAAAGAGTTTGTATGGGTTCGGTATTGGTGCCCGTATCGAAACCGGATTAGGGATTATGAATATAAGCTATGCGCTTGGTCAGGGAGATAGTTTCAGCAACGGAAAAATTCACGTAGGAATAATAAACGAGTTCTAATGAAGCATTACATTACTTTAGTTCGCCCAATAAATTTTATCATCACTGCATTTTCAATCTTTGTCTCCTGTGTGATTGCAGGAGGAACTCAGGCGCAGATTCTTCAAATGATCTTTGCATCGCTTGGCGGCGCGTTGATTGGAAGCGGCGGAATGGTAATCAATGACGTTTTAGATATTGAGATTGACCGCATCAATAAACCGGAGCGTCCGTTGCCGAGCGGAGCAATTGCTCGATATGATGCGTTGATGTTCTTTGGAGCACTAACAGGGTTTGGTTTAATTATGAGCGCATATACAACGCGTAGCGCATTTATTATCGCGTTTTTTGCGGTTCCCGTAATTGTTCTGTACAGTAAAGTTCTAAAAGGGACACCGTTATTGGGAAATATTACCGTTGGTGCATTAACCGGACTTGCATTTATTTATGGCGGTGCTGCGGTTGAAAATATTCGGCAGGCATTAATTCCTGCGCTGTTTGCATTTCTTATCAATGTCGGCAGAGAAATTGTGAAAGATATGGAAGATGTTGAGGGTGATTCAAAAAATAATGCGCTCACACTTCCCGTGAAATATGGAATGAGAAATGCCGGGATTGTTGCTACAACATTTTTGATCTTCGTCATTGGTTCTACGTTCATTCCATTCCTCAGTGGTTTGTATGGACTGAAATATTTTATTGCTGTCAATCTCGGAGTCAATCTTGTTCTTGTCTATGTGATTATTTCATTATGGAAAGATCAGTCAGTAAAGAATTTGAATTTTCTATCAACTATTCTTAAATGGGACATGCTGGTTGGGCTTGGGGCCATTTATCTTGGTTAAATTTTCTGAAAATCCAAATACCAAATATCAAATCACAAATCCGAAGGATGCTTCGCATCAACTCCAAATAACACAGTGATTGATATTTCGAGCATTGTAGTTTATGCGAAGCATCCTTCGGATTTGAAATTTGTAAATTGAGGATTGGAATTTGTCTTTGTTAGAATACGAACAAAAATATTGGAATAAAGGAATTCAACGCATTGCCGGAGTTGATGAAGCGGGAAGAGGTCCACTTGCAGGTCCGGTTGTTGCGTGTGCTATTATTTTTCCGCAGGGAGTTTTGATTGATGGAGTGAATGATTCCAAAAAATTAACGGAAAAAAAACGAGAAGAATTATTTCATTATATCCACGAAAAGGCATTAGCTGTTGGAATTGGAATTGTCAGCCATGATGTGATTGATAAGATCAATATTTTGCAGGCATCATTTCTTGCGATGAACAAAGCGATAGCACTTCTCAAAATTAAACCACAGCAGTTGCTTGTTGATGGAAATTTTTTTAGTCACGAATCATTTCCGGTAGAAAATATCATCAAAGGCGATTCGCTTTCACATTCCATTGCCGCTGCTTCAATCATTGCTAAAGTTACGCGCGACGCATTGATGGTAGAAATGCATGAGCAATATCCTCAGTACGGATTCGCACAACATAAAGGATATGGAACAAAAGCGCATATCGAAGCGATTCGTCAGTTCGGATATTCGCCGATTCATCGTCGTTCATTTCATGTTGAACAGTTAGAAAAGATATGAACCGCAAAGGCGCAAAGTCGTATAGAAATAAGGGAAAAATTGGCGAAGAAGCAGCACTGAATTTTTTGAAGCAAAACGGTTACGAAATTCTGGAACAGAATTATTATTACAATCATGGCGAAATTGATATTGTTGCGAAGAATGAAAATGTTTTGGTGTTTGTTGAAGTAAAATCACGCCGTTCAACAACATTTGGTGAACCGGAAGAATCCGTAACACCAAAAAAACAGGAATTACTGCGACGAACAGCCGAAGGGTATGTTACTGAAAAAAATATCGGAGAGATGGATTGTAGGTTTGATGTTGTTTCTGTAGTGATGAGCGGGGGGAAAGCGGAGTGTAAAATATTGAAAGACTGTTTTTAATCTCTTTATGGTTTAATTCTCCGCGGCTTGTCCAAAGGATTCAGCTTGTGTGAAAACTATTATTTAAGCGTCAATATCTCCGAAATCTTTGAAATTTCGGGGATATATATCGTAAAATTTGACTTTTCACACAGGCTGACTCCTTCGTAGCGGCGAAGGAATTTAATTATTAAAAATTGTACTTTGTAAATATAATTTTAGGAGAATATTATCATAGAAAAGAAATTGTCACTAAAAGATGTCGATGCCTTATCGCTTCTTGGCTATAATGATTCCCATCTTCATCTCATCGAACAGCGGTTCGATGCCTCGATCACTGCGCGCGGAAGCAATATTACATTGCGCGGTGAAGAGAAAGAACTACAGCAGCTCGAAAGAGTCTTTAACGAACTTCAATTTCTTCTTTCAAAAAATGGTTCACTTACTGCAAACGATGTGAATACAGTACTTGATCTTGTTGTAGATATCTCTACGCCAACATTCAGCGCAACAAAATTGAAAGAAAGTGACGTTGTTGTTCTATTTACTAAGAATTCTATCATCAAAGCAAAAACACCAAACCAGCGTGTATACTTAGACAAAGCGCAGCGTAATGATATTATTTTTGCTATTGGTCCTGCTGGAACAGGAAAAACATATCTTGCCGTTGCAATGGCGGTTGCAAGTTTAAAGAATAACGAAGTAAGCAAAATTGTTCTTGCGCGGCCTGCCGTGGAAGCTGGCGAATCACTCGGATTTTTACCCGGCGATATGGCGCAGAAGATCGATCCGTATCT
The DNA here is from genome assembly GCA_031420755.1 of Bacteroidota bacterium. Taxonomy (GTDB): domain Bacteria; phylum Bacteroidota; class Ignavibacteria; order UBA10030; family UBA8401; genus UBA8401. The sequence continues at coordinate 6,285 of JANONI010000313.1, forward strand.
TCGTCCGTTGTATGATGCGCTGGATGATATGCTGCCGAGTGAAAAATTAAAATTGTATTTAGAGCGCCGCATTATCGAAATTGTTCCGTTGGCATATATGCGAGGACGAACACTGCATAATGCATTCGTCATCCTTGATGAAGCCCAGAACGCGACCGCAATGCAAATGAAAATGTTTCTTACGCGCCTTGGCAATAATTCCAAAGCGATCATCACCGGCGATGTAACGCAGATAGATTTGCCAACCAATGCAACTTCCGGTCTTGTGCAGATACAGGATGTGCTGAAAAAAATTGAAGGAATTGATTTTGTCTATTTTGATCGGAACGATGTTGTCCGCCACCGCCTTGTGCGAGAGATTATTGATGCGTATGAAAAGTTTGGAGAAAAAGGGAATGGGAAAGGGAAATAATATTTATTTTTTTTTCGCCTCATTCCAAAACACATCCATCTCTTCCAAACTTGTTTTTGCTATAAATCTATAAAGAATTTTTCAGCATCTCTGCTACTATGAAGCACGGTAAATATAATAACTTCATTCTTCTTAACCTGATACATGATGCGATAATTTCCAACAATAACCTCGCGGAAGTTTTTATTCTGTAGTTCCGGAATAATTCTTCCACTTTGCGGAAATGAGGTAAGTCGTTCAGTGCTTTCAATAAGGCGGGAAATTGTTCGTGCAGCGTAAAATTGCGAATCACGTTCGATAAAAGATCCTATTCCTTTCAGGCTTTCAACCGCTTCTTCCGTCCAAATTATTTGAGCCACTTTCGTAACTCCCGTTTAACTTGTGCATGAGAAACAACACGACCTTCCTCTATATCTTTTAGTCCCTTTTCAATTTTCTTCATTACGTATAATTCATACATAATGTCTTCGTATGTTGATGAATCATCAAGTTTTTTTAGCAGTCGCTCGGTAAGTTTCTTAGGAGAGGGAAGTCTTGATGTTGAATAAGAAACTGTTTGTTCTTTTACTTTTGCCATACAAATTACCTTACTTTTATTTTTTCAAAGTTACTTCAAAAACTATGTACTGTCAAAAAAATGGTTAGACTTTGTTTTTCGCCTCATTCCACAACACATCCATCTCTTCCAAACTTGTTTGATGAATATCTTTTCCTTGTTCGAGTAATTTCTGTTCAATGTATTGAAATCTCGCAGTGAATTTTTGCACAGTCGATTGCAACGATTCTTCAGGATTCACATCAATAAATCGTGCATAATTGACGAGCGAGAAAAGAACATCGCCAAATTCCTCATGGGTATGCGCTTTATCGCCGGACGAGATCGCAGATTGTAACTCAGAAAGTTCTTCCTCAACTTTCTTCCAGACATCTTCCTTTTTTTTCCACTCAAATCCGACCTTGGCTGCTTTCTTTTGTACTTTTTCGGCTTTCATTAAAGCAGGATAATGATTAGGAATCCCTTCTAATACAGAAATTCTGCCTTCGCTCATTTTAATTTTATCCCATAAAGCAATTTGTTCTGCCCCGGAATTCACAATTGCATCGCTAAAAACGTGCGGGTGGCGGCGGATCAATTTTTCATTGATCGCGGTAAACACTTCTTCAATTGTGAACTTCTTTTCCTCCTCAGCAATGATTGAATGAAATACCACTTGCAATGCCACATCTCCAAGTTCGCCTTTAAGATCGTCAAAGTTCTTGCGGTCAATGGCATCCAACGCTTCGTACGCCTCTTCAATAAAATGCTTTTTCAATGATTCGTGGGTCTGTTCTTTATCCCATGGGCATTCTTTCCGCAGCCGCCTCATAATTTCCATGAATTTGTCAAATTCTACCATGCATATTTCCTTTATCAATTGAATGGGTTTTAGGCAATAGTACAACATTCAGCAATGTATTGTGGAAGATAAAATTATTAGCTTTTCCGAAAACCCTTTTGTAATTTTCCATCAACAACAACCAACTCGAATGAAAAAAATACTTCTCATACTGCTTGCCGTGATACTTTCTGTTTTCATATTTATGAATATCGTTTCGCGTAAACAACACGCCGATCTTCTTGTTATCAACGCAACGATCTACACTGTTGATGATGATAACTCGAAAGCAGAGGCGATGGCAATTCGCGGAAGCAGAATTGTTGCAATCGGTTCTACACAAGATATACAAAATCAATATACTTCACAAAATATCATCAATGCACAGGGGAAGACGATCGTCCCCGGATTGATCGACTCTCACGCTCACGTGTTGGGATTAGGACAGAGCGTAACGGAGTTGAATCTTTACGGCACAACTTCATCCAAACAGATTGCCGATATTGTTGCGCATCGGGTGAGCAACGCAAAACCGGGTGAATGGATTCGAGGTCGAGGTTGGGACCAAAATGATTGGGGAAGCGGTACTTCGAAAAAATATTTTCCTACTGCAGCAATACTTGATGAAGTTTCACCGAACAATCCGGTGATCTTATCCCGCATTGATGGTCACGCCATTTGGGTAAACTCGAAAGCGATGGAGTTGGCGAAAAACAAAACTGATCTGAAAATAGAAATTGACGGTCGAAGACTCGACTCGTTGAGCGGAAAAATTATACGTGATAGCATGGGAAACCCAACAGGAATATTTGTGGATAATGCCGAAGTAATAATCCGAAACGTTGTTCCGGAATATTCCAAAGAAGAAAAAATAGAAATGTATCGTCGTGCTTTCGATGAATGTTTAAAAGTAGGACTAACTGGTGTTCATGATATGGGTATTGATGAAAAAGATTTTGAAATCTATCGTGAACTTTTAAATAATCAAGAACTGCCGTTGCGAATTTATGCTCTGATTGCTGGAACCGGAAATTTTTTTGAATCTATGATGAGATCCGGTCCGTATCTGGATCACGTGAACAAATTATTTTCCGTGCGATCTATTAAATTGTATATGGATGGCGCACTTGGTTCGCTCGGTGCCGCATTAATAGAACCATACAGCGATGAACATGAAAGCCGCGGACTGATAAGGTTCTCTCCTGATTCTGTTCGTATTATTACTGAGCAAGCATTACAAAAAGGATTTCAAGTTTGTGTCCACGCCATTGGTGACAGGGCGAATAGAATTGTTTTGGATGAATTTGAAAAAGCATCGAAAAAATATCCAACGCAAGCCCGCCTCGCCCGGCTGCGAATAGAACATGCTCAGGTGATTGCGCTTGAAGATATTCCGCGGTTTAAAAAACTGAATGTGATTCCCAGTATGCAGCCAACTCACGCTACATCCGATATGTATTGGGTGCAAGCGCGTCTTGGTCCGGAAAGAATTTTAGGCGCGTATGCATGGAGATCGTTGATCGACGACGGCAATATCATTCCTGCGGGTTCAGATTTTCCGGTTGAATTACCCAATCCGTTGTTTGGATTCTATGCCGCGATCACTCGTCAAGATAAAGATGGAATTCCAAACAATGCAACTGATGTTGAAAATTTTTTTCAGCTTTCGGCAGAAGGGATCAAAGATTCTACTCATTTTAACGGCGGTTGGTATGTTGAACAACGGATGACAAGAGAAGAGGCGTTACGGTCGTTCACCAAATGGGGAGCGTACGCAGAATTCATGGAAAATGAAAAAGGAAGTATTGAAGTGGGCAAGCTTGCAGATTTTGTCATACTATCGAAAGATATTATGACCGTTGACGCGAAGGAAATATTGACGACCGATGTTGAAATGACGGTTGTCGGCGGAAAAATCCGTCACCAAAAAAACTGATTTCAGTGTTCATTTTTTGGAAATTTTTCGTTTAGGAGGTAATTATGTACGAGAAATTATTATCAGAAACAGAAAAATTTATTGAGACACAAAAAAAGAAAGAGATTCCAATCCTTGAGATTTGGAGCGCGATGGCTGAACGTGCAGAAGGATTGAAGTTTGAAATGCCGGAACATCTCGGCGATTTTGAATTTCTTCTTGAAGCGGACAAACGCTTTATCTTTATCAAACCAACGTTAGAGGAAGATATTGTAGACGTTGACCTTGGAGAAGAAGAAGGCGAATATGAGGTCGGTGAGGATTTCTTTGAAGTGGAGAAAATAGAAAAAATCGGATTCAATCAGGATCAAATTGTAGGACTTAAAAAGTATGAGAAAAAAAGTAATTCTGATGACGATGATGATGATTCTTCCAAGACATCCCGTCCTATTGCTGGTGCTTCAAAACCTTCTATCCGTAAAAAGAAAAAAGCTTTAGCTCCAAAAAGTTCTTCCGCAGTCAAAAAAACGAAAAATGTTGTTACAAAAAAAGTCTCCGTTGCGACAAAGAAAAAAAATATCAAATCAAAATCCATAAAGCCGACAAAAAGAAAGAAATAATTTTTGGAATTACCGATCACTGAAAAAAAAATCTGGACGATTCTCGAGCTTATCACGTGGGGAACGGAATATCTTACCGAAAAACGCATTGCTGATGCGCGACTTAATATTGAATTGATGCTTGCCCATGTTTTGCGGTACAATCGCATGCAGCTCTACACGAATTTTGACAAACCACTCGCTGACGAAGAACTTGCCAAATTCAAACTACTATTGAAACGGCGACTGACCCATGAACCGTTACAATATATTCTCGGTGAAACCGAATTTATGGGATTGAAATTTGCCGTTGATCAACGAGTTCTTATCCCGCGCGCTGATACGGAAATACTTGTGGAAGCAGTCATCGAAAAGATCAAGACTGATTTTGCAGAGGAAACTCCACTACACATATTGGAAATTGGAACCGGAAGCGGTTGTATTGCTATTAGTCTGGCGAAGATGATTCCTGCCACTTCGATAGTTTCCATTGATTGCAGCGAAGAAGCACTGCACATTGCTCTTGCAAATGCTGAAGCAAATGGTGTCGCCGAGAGGATCACATTCATAAAGAAAGATTTTCTATTACAAAAAGAGTTCTCTCAAAAATTCCATTGTATCATTTCTAATCCACCGTACATTTCAAATGAAGAATATTTGCTGCTCGATGTTGAAGTGCGTGAGTTTGAACCGAAAAATGCTCTTGCTGATAACAACAACGGATTGACATTTTACAACTCCATTGCCAATCGATGTAAAGAAAATCTTTTGAAAAATGGATTTGCAGCGGTTGAACATGCGTATAATCAATCCGACGATGTGCAAAAAATATTTGCCGAGAATAATTGGAAGAACATTCGAGCAGTAAAAGATTACAGCGGAAAATTTCGTTGTGTGATAGCGGAACAATAATATGCGGGCAATTATTCAACGAGTATCTTCGGCAAGTGTTACCATTGATGGAAAACTGCATAGTTCAATTGGCAGCGGATTGTTGATCTTGCTTGGCATAAAATCCGGAGACGCTGACGATGATGTAAAATATCTTGCGGAAAAATGTATCAACCTAAGAATATTTGAAGATGAAGATGAGAAAATGAATCGTTCGTTGAAGGACATCGGCGGATCGGTTCTAGTAGTTTCTCAATTTACGTTATACGGCGATACGCGGAAAGGAAATCGTCCAAGTTTTGTCGATGCCGCGCCGCCGCACATCGCCGAACCCTTATATGAAAAATTTGTTTCTACATTGCAAGCTTCACTTGGCAAAGAAAAAGTTGCAACTGGAATTTTTCGCGCAATGATGGATGTATCGTTAGTCAACAACGGACCAGTGACGGTTATTATTGAGTCGAAGAATTAATACTTGGAAAGTCAAAAATGCAAAGTTAAAAGTATTGAACTATTATTCTCTTTTGACTTTATACTTTTGACTTGCACTTTTGACTTTATATTTTCCCCTATGGCATTCTATTTTATCTTCTGGGACGGAGTCGGCTACGGAAAAAAAGATTCCGAAATAAATCCATTCTTTGCCGCAAAGCTGCCAACATTTCGCCATCTCTTTGCCGGTAATATTCCTTCACTATCATTCAAAAGATTTTCTTCGGACACTGTTTCACTTTCTCCCGTTACTACAACCTTACGCGTTCCGGGACTTCCACAGAGCGGAACAGGACAAACCGCCATAATGACCGGAATGAATGCGGCAAAATTCGTTGGAAAACATTTTGGTCCTTATCCGTATTCAACGCTTATTCCAATCATCAAAGAAAAAAATCTATTCACCCAACTTCAAAAAATGAATAAAGCATTTTTCTTCGCGAACGGATATCCCAAACGATATTTCGATCATATTTTTGGTCCAAAAGGGAGAGTGCCGACCATTGCATTATCATATATTTCAACGGGAAAAATTCTCAATACACACGAAGATATAAAAAGAGGAAAAGCAATCTCAGCAGATATTTCCGGAACGCGATGGAATGAACTCGGGCACACTGATGTGGAGACGATAAATCCAATTGATGCCGGAACATTATTTTATCAATTGGGAAAAAATATTGATTTCATCTTCTTTGAATATTTTGTTACCGACCATGCGGGTCATTCGCAAGAGATGCCAATAGCTGTTGAGATGCTCGAACGAATGGATGGCTTTATTGCCGGGATGGTAGAGAAGTTTGATTATGAAAAGGATATTATCCTGATGATCAGTGATCATGGTAATATTGAAGATCTTTCGGTAAAAACCCACACAAAAAATCCTGTTCCGTTGATCGTAATTGGAAAACAACATTCCTATTTTTCTTCACGGATAAAAAATCTTACACAGGTTACTCCAACGCTCATTTCATATTACGGTTCACAATAAATTAATATGAAAAATAGACCGGCTCTTATTGGAGTAAGTTTTATTGTCTTAGGCATTCTTACCGCACGATATTTTTCCCTTGAATGGAAAGTATCTACAGCGTTTGCAATTCTATTCCTATTGATCTCATTGATTGAATTGTTGTTGAATCGCGGATTGAAGGGAAGAGACTATTTCCATTCATTCTCTTTTTTTGCATTAATCTTCTTCGCTTCGGCAGCATCATATTCTGTCAACGAACAACTGCGCGGCAATCACCACATCACGCATCATCTCAATTCAACGGATTCCCTGACGATCTACTGCAAAGTGATCGATGAACCTCGAATGAATAACGGAAGAACAAAATTACTTGTTTCGATTATTTCGTTGAGTAATGAATTCGATTCAATAGAAGTTGATGGTAAAGCGTATGTCAGTATTTTTCCTGATAAACGAATGAAGGAAACGCCGAAGGAGATTACCTACGGTTCTTTTATTTCGGTGAAAGGTATCCTCCAATCACCAAGTGATGAAAGAAATCCCGGAGAATTCAGTTATCGGCAATATCTGGCATTGAACAATATTTTTGCAACCATTTCAGTGTTCGGCTATTCTAAAATCTCTGTCTCTGATTTTCGAGAGGGCAATTTCTTCTTCGAGAACATCATTTTTCCGTCTAAGGATTTTGTTGTAAGAACTATTCGTACAGTGATGAAAGGAGATGAAGCGAATTTTCTTATTGGATTATTGCTTGGAGACAGAACGGAAATTTCCGAAGAGATTAAATCCGCATTTATGAACACCGGAACGATTCATGTGCTTGCAGTTTCGGGTTCGCATGTTGTGTTGGTTGCAGAGATTATTTTTGTTATTGTAGGTCTGCTTCGGTTTTCGCGGAAACCAAAAATTCTTATTGCCATTGCCGCATTGATCTATTACATGTTTCTTACCGGCGCAACACCGTCCGTTGTGCGAGCAACATTAATGATCGTCATCCTCTACATCGGAAAATTATTTGAAGAACGAACGGATGTCTATAACGTGCTGGGCGTATCGGCAATTATTATTCTATTGATCGAACCAAAACAATTATTCGATGTTGGGTTTCAACTGTCGTTTTCAGCAGTCTTTTCAATCGTCTATTTCTATCCAAAATTGAATGCGTTGATCCCAAAAATTCCAGAGCCGCTTGAAGAATTTAAAATTATGAATTGGCTCTGGCAATTATTCGCGGTATCGCTTGCGGCGCAAATTGGAACGCTTCCATTCACCGCTTTCTATTTTGGGAAAGTATCCATCGTTTCTCTTTTTGCAAATCTTATTGTTGTGCCGATCGTTGGATTGATCGTAACAATCGGACTCTGCGGTGCTTTGCTTGGAATACTGTCGATGTGGATTGCAGCGTTTTTTAGCGAAGTGAACAATCTTCTGGCGATTTTTACTTTAAACTTTGTAAAATGGGCGGAACAAGTTCCATTTGCGATAGTGAATACGGCAACATTTGGATTGAAGGAAACGTTACTTTATTCTGCTCTCATTGGGTTTCTTTTTAATATCGGTAACAAATTAATTCAAAAAAAAATTATTTTTGCTTCGATAATTATTGTCAATATATTGCTGCTCAACTCTTTGTTTCATTCGTCAGCAAACAATCTTCGTATCACATTTCTTGATGTTGGTCAGGGTGATGGTGCCGTTATTCAATTTCCCACAGGAGAAGTGATTGTGGTTGATGCTGGACCGAGAACAAATGATTTTGATGCGGGAGAGAAGAGCGTCGCTCCATTTTTACGTCGAAACGGAATTTCGACGATTGATGCAATTATCACAACTCATCCGCATGCAGATCATCTGGGCGGAGTCCCTTACCTGATGAAACATTTTAGTGTAAAACAAATAATAGATGCAGACCAATTTGCTCAAACGAATTTATTTTATGAATATAATCTTCTTAGGAAGAAGGAAGAACATTTAACCGTAAAAGCCGGTATAATATTTCCTGTTGGAAATGCTCGAATGTATTTTCTGCATCCAACAAAACAATTTATTGACGTGGATTCTTCCAATGGGTTTTCGGATTTGAACGAATCTTCGATCGTGTTCAAACTTCACTATGGCAGCACTTCGTTTCTTTTTACCGGTGATGCTGAAACAGAAGCGGAGGGACATTTGGTGAATTCATTCCAAGATTTTTTAGTTTCGGATGTGCTAAAAGCAGGGCACCATGGTTCATCAACAAGCAGTTCAGAATATTTTGTCGCTTCAGTTAAGCCGAAGCACGTTATAGTTTCTGTGGCAAAGTTCAATAAATTCCGTCATCCCTCAAAACGAGTGATTGAGCGTTTTCGATCGTTTGGTGCAAGCGTTTATCGTACGGATGTTGATGGCGCAATTATTCTGGAATCAGACGGAATAACCGTGAGTAAAATGAAATGGCGAGAATGAAACCTTATTTTTTGTTTCATATCGTTTTTATCTTCGTTATTTTGTCCTATTCAAAAAACTAAAATAGTGAGATAGTATGGTGCATCGTTATCCTCGAACACTTTCCCGCGGAATAAATAATTCGGTTGTTGCATAGTTGCGTGTTATAGTGAGCAAGAACGTAAAGAGATTAAACAATTTAGAATTCATTTTTTATCGTGATGAACAAAAAAAAATTTCAAACTGATTCAGGAATTCCGATCAAAGAATTCTATTCTTCCTTAGATAGTGATGGGAAAATGGAAATTGGTAATCCTGGAAAATTTCCGTTTACGCGGGGCGTTCATCCGAGTATGTATCGTTCCAGATTGTGGACGATGCGGCAATACGCCGGTTTTGGAACTGCAAAACAATCGAATGAACGGTACAAATATTTATTGTTGCAAGGAACAACCGGACTTTCCGTAGCATTCGATCTTCCCACGCAAATGGGATACGATTCAGATCACGCGATGAGTGAAGGAGAAGTCGGCAAAGTTGGCGTTGCTATTGATACGCTTGCAGATTTAGAAATACTATTTGACGGCATTGAACTGCAAAAGATCACGACATCAATGACCATCAACGCGACTGCCGCGATTCTATTGTGCATGTATGTTACGCTGGCAAAAAAACAAAATGCAGATGTCAGTAAGATTTCCGGTACAATTCAAAACGATATTTTAAAAGAATATATTGCACGCGGAACTCATATTTATCCTCCGCAACCTTCGATGCGTTTGGTGACCGATATTTTTTCGTGGTGCAGTGAGCATCTTCCAAGTTGGAATACGATCTCGATCAGCGGTTATCATATCCGTGAAGCAGGTTCAACAGCAGTTCAAGAACTGGCATTCACACTGGCGAATGCAAAAGAATATGTCCGCGCAGCGATTAATGCGGGATTGAAAGTAGATTCATTTGCGCCGCGGTTGTCTTTCTTTTTCAACGCGCATAACAATCTCTTTGAGGAAGTTGCAAAATTTCGGGCTGCACGAAGATTGTGGGGAACAATAATGCGGGAAGAATTCAACGCGCAAAATCCGGATTCGATGAAACTTCGATTCCATTCACAAACAGCAGGGTCATCATTAACTGCGCAGCAAATTGATACCAATGTGCCACGCGTAACATTACAAGCTCTTGCAGCAGTGTTGGGTGGAACACAATCGCTTCATACCAACGCAAAAGATGAAGCACTTGCATTGCCAACAGAAGAGTCGGTGCGTTTAGCATTGCGGACACAACAAGTGATCGCTTTCGAATCCGGAGTGACGGAAACAGTTGATCCTCTTGCCGGTTCATATTATGTGGAATCATTAACGAACGAGATTGAAACGCGGGTGAAAGAATATTTATCCACTATTGATGCAATGGGCGGGTCAGTAAAAGCGATCGAGCAAAATTATTTTCAAACGGAAATAGCAGAGAGTGCATACAAATATCAACGTGCTATCGATGAAAAAGAAAAAATCATCGTTGGTGTGAATGAATTTGTTGTAGAAGAAAATCAAACAGTAGAATTGCTTAAAGTTGATGAATCAATTCGAGATGAACAAATTGCACATTTAAAGAAAATACGATCAACCCGTAACAATGAAAAAGTAAACAAATCTTTAATTGATCTCAAAAAAGCGGCATCTGGTAAAGAGAATGTAATTCCTTATCTTTTGCGTTCGGTTGAAGAATACGCATCGGTTGGAGAAATTTCTGATGCACTGAGAGAAGTGTGGGGAGTGTATGAATAAATTCAGTAATCAGTATTCAGATATCAGACAAAAA
>JANONI010000314.1:0-5357 GCA_031420755.1 Bacteroidota bacterium
CTGACACAATGCGCGAAATGAAGAATCATGATAAAAACTTTGTTGGATTTTTGATGTCTGCATATTCCGATCCGGATGAAATTAAAATTATCTTTGATTCTTCATGTGCCGAAGAATTTATTCCAAAACCGGTTGAATTTGTTAAAATTAAAATGTTGATGAAGAAATATGGTATCATTTCTTGAAGCGGAAAGTCAGTCGTGTTACAGTCATATCTACATAAAAAAAATCTGCACTGAATCAATCTTGCTTTATATTCCATTTATTAATACTATCAACTACACATTATTACAATATCCTCATGAAAAAAGCATTAATTGTTGATGATTCCGCCTATAATAGAACTTTGTTGAATGCTATTCTTCGAAAAAAAGGTTTGTCGGTTGAAACTTCAGACAATGGGGAAGATGCGGTTGCAAAATTTGCTCTTGTTCAACCCGACATAGTATTTTTGGATTACATCATGCCAAAAAAATCGGGTGTTGAGGCATTGATTGAAATGAAAAAAATAAATCCGGATTTTATCGGAGTTATGCTCACTTCCATTTCCGCAACAGAAGATGTTCAAGCCGCAAAAGCAGCGGGAGCAAATGGATATATTCTAAAACCGTACGAAGCTGAAAAGATTTATGATATATTGAAAAAATATAATCTCATTGAAGCATAATGGTTCCCAATTACGCCTGTCCGACATGTAATAAAAAATATTTCGATCCGCCATTTCTTTGCGTCGATTGCGGAACAGTAATGGGCTGGAAATGTTCTTCGTGTAACCATGGCAACCCGTTAGTATACAGGCGTTGCGGTAAATGTGGAATGCCGATACCAATGGTGATTGCTGCGATGATCAAAGAAGGAAAGCAGTTGCGCATCATCAACATACCTCAATACAGCGAAACGGATATTAGTGAATTGCTGGAAGAAGGTGAACGTCTTGTTGCTAAAAAAGAAATTCAAACGCTTACCCAAGCTGAGCTTGATACACTTTTCGAATAACCTATGTTCAACCGCGAAGACCTTCAATTTCGAGACTATTGTCTCACCAATAATATCCTTACGGAAGACCGTTGGAAACAATTCGTTGATACTGCTACCAATTATGGAATAAACGAAGGTTTTTCCAAAGCGCTTATTCAATTCAAATTCTTTTCTCCCGATGAACTCGTTCAGCATCTTGGTAAAACATTCACTCTTCCGGTTATGAAGTTGTATGCGGAAACAAGTTCTGCGCCACGTGAAATCCTTTCAATTTCCTTCATCCGTAAACATCGTGTCATTCCGATGTTCTTGTTTGGAAATGAATTGACAGTAGCATTCGTCGATCCTCCGTACAAAAATGTACTTGATGAACTGGCGAAGCTTACGAAAATGAAGATCGTTCCGGTAATTTCGGATGTCAATGATTTTGATGAAACATTGAAAATCCAACAGGGGGGATTTGACGAACTAAAGCGGATCGCAAGTGCTATCGATATTCAAAAATTTGATGTTGTACGTACAGGAGAAAAAGAGGTAGAGCGATTGGAGAAGATCGGTGAGTTTCCGCCGATGATCGAGCTAGTGGATGAAATATTCTTGCGTGCTATCAAGATCGGGGCAAGCGATATTCACGTTGAGCCGTTTGAGGAAGAATTGCGATTGCGTTTTCGATTAGATGGTGTGTTGCAGCGTGTTGCTTCTTTCCCTAAAAAAATTTCCGAAGGTATGGCTGCTGTGATCAAGACAAAAGCTGATATGGATATCTTTGAGAAAAAGAAACCTCAAGATGGTCGTATCTCTTTGACGCTTGAGACGCGCTCATTTGATCTTCGTGTCAATTCGCTTCCAACCGTGAACGGCGAAAAGATCGTGCTTCGTATTCTCAATAAGAGTTCCATTAACAAAAAGATCAACGATCTCGGACTTGCTTCTCACAATCTGGCAATGATCGAACATTTACTGAATCAGCCGAATGGACTATTGCTTGTGACCGGTCCGACTGGAAGCGGAAAAAGTACGACATTGTATGCTGCGGTCAATCATATCAAATCTGTTGAAAAGAATATTGTTACCGTAGAAAATCCTGTCGAATATCTTGTTGATACAATCAATCAGGTAAATGTCGATCCAGATCGTGATCTAACTTTTGCAAATGCATTGAGGGCTATTTTACGACAGGACCCTGATGTGGCGTTAGTGGGAGAAATTCGGGATTCCGAAACAGGAATCACTGCAACCGAAGCCGCATTGACAGGACATTTGGTGTTGAGCACGCTTCATACGAACGATGCCGTTGGTGCAATTCCCCGATTGATAAATATGGGAGTTCCATCCTATTGGCTTGCGCCGGCGTTGATTGGAGTTGTTGCACAACGATTGGTGCGTAAGATCTGTGAATTTTGTAAAGATGAATATCAGCCGACTGAAGAAGTATTCTATCGTGCCGGACTGAGCAGTCTTTCAGGAAGAGCGCCATTCTATCGCGGTACAGGATGTAAAAAATGTAATTTTCAGGGTTATAGCGGCAGGCTTGCTATCCATGAAGTATTTATTGTGAACGAAGAGATACAAAACTTGATCTATCAAAACGAGACAACAACAAAGATCCGTGAAGCAGCTATTAAAAGTGGGTTCCGTGATCTTCGTTTTGACGGATTGAAAAAAGTCATAGCAGGTTTGACGACACTGGAAGAGATTCAGCGAGTTACCCGCTCAACATTGTAATTGAAAAAGATATTTTATGAAAATCGAAGATGTTTCAGTGTTAGTAGTGGATGATTCCGATCATATCCGAACACTGTTTGCGATGACTCTTAAGAAAATGGGAATTCAAAAAGTGCATTACGCAGCGGATGGTGCAGAAGGTCTGGCACGGTTTCATACTGATAAGCCGACCATTATCTTCCTAGATAATATGTTGCCAAAACTCAACGGTATGGAAGTTCTTAAAGAAATACGTGCAGTGAAATCCGATGCCATTGTCGTTATTGTTTCTGCAGTATCAAGTATTGAAGCAGTACATGAAGCGAAGGGAAGAGGAGCCAGCTATTATCTTGTGAAACCATATAAGCCGTCCAAGATCGTTGAGATCATGCAAAAATTATTGAACTTAGAGGGGAGTGCGATATGATCTGTTCTTCGTGTGGAAATGATAATCCACGAACAACCCCGGAGTGTATCAGTTGTGGAAATAAATTAACCGTGATTCGCTGTAAATGCGGGTTTTTCAATTCGCTTATGGATTCGTTCTGTGGTTCCTGCGGTAAACAGTTGATGAAATCGAGTACAATTTCGCGCGTACAACGATTCGAATTTAACGTAAATACTTCTTCGAATTTTACTGAACAAGAATTAATGCGTATCGTTGAAGTTAATCAAATGCAGAATCAACAAGATGAAAATGGCAATGTTGTATCGCAAGTTGATATTGATAAACTATTTGAGTGATCATTATGATTAGAGATGAAGATACCCGTATATCAAAATTCCTTTTTTCCAAAGGCTATATCGATAAGGTGAAGTTTGACAAATTCAATCGGATGAAAGGAGAGGCGAATGCAAAACAATGCGCTGAAATATTGATCGATGGTATTGGCGTAAATGATGAGATTGTTGCTACTGCGATATCCGAGGAATTTAAAATTCCATATGTCAACCTTTCCACTTCCCTTATCACTTTAAATAATCCTTCTTTAAAAGAAGAATTCCTAAAAAAATATCAAGCACTTCCTATTATTCGCAGCGGAGTTGAATTGACTGTTGCTTTTGTTAATCCACCGTATAAAGATACTTTGGATGAAATGCGGCGTGATGCAAAAGTATTCGTTGTTCCGGTTGCCGTGAGACGCTCTGCATTCGATTCCATTACAAAAAAGGTGCACGTTGAGGAAGTAGATGAGTATAAGCAGATACCGTCGAAATTTCAATTGGATACGATTGATACGCGTAAGCGCACTAAAGAAAAAGTGACAGAGTTTCTTGATTCGGGGAAAATGCCTAATGCGGATGTGCTGGTCGATGAGATTATCATCACTGCGGTCAAGAGCGGTGCATCAGATATCTTTTTTGAGCCAATGGAACATGAATTTCGAGTGCGGTATAATATTGACAGCGTCCTTGAACACGCATTCTCATTACCCAAAGTATTGACTGAATCGTTATGTAATGTTATGCGTTCCCGAGGCAGTCTGAACATGTTCGAAAAAAAGAAAGCTCAGGACGGACGATATTCTGCGAAATATGGTAAGTTCCAATTTGATATGCGCGTGAACACTCTGCCGACTATTGAAGGAGAACGATTCTCAATTCGCATCTTTAAAAAAAATAATCGTGCTGTTGAAATCAATGATATCGGTTTTTCACCGGAGAATTTATCTCTTGTGCGGTATCTTCTTAATCGCCCTAGCGGACTTCTCGTTATTGCAGGTCCTTCGGCTTCCGGTAAGACAGCTACTGTGTACGGTTTGATGAATGAACTTAAAGATTCTCAAAAGAATATCATTACTGTTGAAAATCCTGTTGAGTACCATTTAGAGTTTGCCAGTCAAGTTCAAGTTGATGTTGAACAGAAACTTGATTATGCAACATCTATGAGAGCTGTGTTTCGACAGCAACCGGATTTAATTTTTCTTGGAGAAATACACGATGCCTCAGCCGGTACCGCTGCAGCCGAAGCTGCATTAACAGGTATCATGGTGGTTACGACCATTCTTTCTGGTGATGCAATGTCGTGTCTCCCAAGAATGATAAATTTTGGAATTCCGCCAACGTGGCTTGCTTCAACGTTAAATGGAATTATCTATCAGCAGTTAGTTCGTAAAATATGCACACATTGCAGAGAAAGTTATAAACCGACGAAGCATATGTTGAATGCTGCTGGTCTTAATCAATTGGAAGATTCCATAATGTTATACCGAGGAGCCGGTTGTGAAGTTTGCGGTGGTGATGGTTATTTGGGTAGAACGGCGATCCATGAAATTTTGATTGTTGATGAGGAATTGAAAGATTTGATCTTCCACCAATCGTCACCAGTAAAAGTGAAAGAAGCAGCAACAAAAAAAGGATTTGAATCTATTCGATTTGATGCGGTGAAAAAACTTGTTTCCGGAGTGATAGCATTAGAAGAATATATACGAGTTCTTGGTTAACATGAAGTAAAGCTAAAA
This sequence comes from Bacteroidota bacterium, assembly GCA_031420755.1. GTDB lineage: Bacteria > Bacteroidota > Ignavibacteria > UBA10030 > UBA8401 > UBA8401. The sequence continues at coordinate 5,145 of JANONI010000314.1, forward strand.
TAAACTTGGGACGCATATTTTGCGTCCCTTTTTTTTTGTGGATATCACAGAGTGCTGCAAATAATCGTTAAAAATATTTATAGGTAGCGAAATGAAACATCGATGTGCATGGGCGGGAACCGATCCGCTCTACAATTTGTATCACGATACAGAATGGGGCGTACCAGTTCATAATGATAGGAAATTATTCGAGATGTTGAATCTTGAAGGAGC
>JANONI010000315.1:0-2492 GCA_031420755.1 Bacteroidota bacterium
TGGTGGTACCTGTATTTTCAATTTCATACAACCAATAAATATTATCTTGTGCCAAGGTTTGAGCCCATTGTAATCCTCGAACACGAACAACAAGTCCTAATCCATTACGCAATAAGTTTGTAGTATCAGGTTTGAAAGAAACATTCAGAGGCGAATTGTTTGACCCAAAGTTATATCGCACATCGTTATTGTCATCCATTACGAAATAACTTTCCTGATCAGCGCTCGATCTCTTTCCAAAATATCCGTTCCATTTTCCGGGCCAGCCCGGATCATCGGTCGTTAATTTATCGGGCCACAGTTTTGGCCAGCTTTCAGGATCGATGTTCATTGCAATACTTTGGTTCTTTTGACCATTCAAACGTGAACTGCTGGCATATCCTTCCTGAGGCATAAATGTCCAAAAATTATTTCCACTAATGTCAGTATCTGTTTCTTTTGTCGGGCGTTGCACCGGACACGATACAACTGAATGAAATGTGATATTACCTGGCATTTGAATTTATGCACCAACAAACAATGATACGTCTCCAATATAACCATTGGATGGATATTTCCACGAGCCACGAACCGATGATGATGCCGGCTGTCCGATAACTCCGTAGTTACCGAATATGGTCATAACACGGTTGCCATTGTGAACTGCTGTCAGATAATATTGTCTGCCAGATTTTACTGTTTGACCAACCATCAACGTTCCACACGCACTCAGCAAAATAAGCAAACTCAAGATTTTCTTTTTCATATACAACATTCCTTTAGATAATAATCTCTTTTATTCGGTACTCAATGTTTAAAAATCTACCGTAATACCAAACTCAATCCTTCGCGGTTCCGAATATTGTGTCGGGTCCGTGTAATAGTCACTGATCGTATTTACATATTCACGTGGATTATTTTTTCTTGCACGACTCTCATCGTATGTTAAACCTGCGCGACCCGTATCATCATATACTCCGGTTTCATTTGCAATATCAAAGATATTGTTGATCCGGAGAAATACCATCATTCGTATTTGAGCAAGCATAAAATTTTTATAGAAGCGGGTATCTACATTGTAATATGTTGGTTTAATACCTGTATTCGTCAAAAATACGGAAACATCACTTGATGCTCTTGGTGTGTATGGTAGTCCACTTCCAAATCGAGCTATTGCACTTGCACCGTACGATTCGGCACTATAAGAAATTATAGAATTGACTGTGTGTCGTTGATCCCAACCTAATGGATTCAACTGCACTTCAGGTAACGTTCCACCTGCCGTACTATTTCGAGAATCGTTTGGATCGGATGCACTGCCGCGCGCAATCTGGAAAGTATAATCTACTGTCATACTCAATCCTTCTGCAAATCGTTTGTCTAACGAAATAATAAATCCGCGAACAAATCCGAAATCACTGTTGACATATTTGGTGTATTTCCGAGCTGCTTGGGGTCCGCCTCCGCCAACACTAATCTGATCGGCACGCGTTCCTGTTAAATTACGAATGTCACGCATATACGCCGTAATTTCCATACTGAGGTCATCGGTTAGTTGTTGCTGCAAACCAATTTCGCCGTTAATTGTTTGTTCCGGTTTAAGATTGGCATTTCCGGTCGGAGCTCCATTCACGTCAACATTTCCCGTTCCTGAACCGATCTTAAATAATGGATTCTGATACAATCGTTCAAAATTTGGAATTTGAAGAAAATGTCCATACGAGAAGTGAATCACTCCACGATCGGTAATCGGGAACGATGCGCCAAACCGTGGACTGATCTGATATTTTGCAGATGCTTTTTTATACCAATACTTTGCGCGGTCAGCAAATGTTTTTAACGGTTCTCCCGGATCAAGTTCACCATTGCCATTGTTATCAAAAAAGATATTGTTCGGTTTTACGGGATCGTAGATAAATGGATCTTCATCATCTGTTAAAACATTGGCATCAGGTTCAAAATAATCAAATCGTACGCCGAGGTTGATGATCAAGTCTTTGAATTCCATTTTATCTTGTATGTATGTTGACATTTCTATCGGTTTACGAATATAACGATCGTGAACCGATGTGCTGTCTCCAAGAATCTGTGTAGTAATGTATTGAGAAGTTAATACAGGAGTATAATTTGTTTGAGCAGAGATTGGAATTAAATTGATATTCTCGCTGAAGATTCTATGCTGTCGAACTTCAACGCCGGTTTTAATAAAATGCTGATTCGTAACCTGACTGTTTAAATCCGTTTTCAATAATGCAGTTGTTGTTGAACGACTGTATCTATTAAGATCATTTCCTCCGGTAGCAAAACTGATAGAGTTAAATGCTGTTCCAAGTGATCCATTAACATATCGCGAATCATAGGGATTTTCATAGAGATAATGTTGGAAAGATTTTTCGAAGAACGATGCGCCAACTGTATAGAATGTTGAATTGCTTACCGTGTGCGTTAATTGAAGGATTGCAGTGTATCCTTTGTTATAATCTTTTCCTTGTCCATCCGGATTATATTGAAAG
>JANONI010000316.1:0-7565 GCA_031420755.1 Bacteroidota bacterium
CGGTTCTTTTCTACGGAAGCACCGGCTTTTGTATATTCAGCATCTGAAATGCCGAGCGTTGCACCAAGACCGGCTTCAATCGTGATCTGCGCCCCCTTTTTAACTAGTTTCTCAACGACACTTGGAAGCATCGGCACTCGAATCTCAGCTTTCGAATTTTCTTTTGGTATGGCTATATTCATAGCGGTAGTCTTTCTATTTATTTGCTTTGAGTAACGGATTGTGTAATTTTATTAATGGGCATCTCTAAAAATCAAAAAAAATCCGTGAAAATCTGTTTTTTTCCGTGTCATCAGTGGTTTATGCTTTTTGTAAGATAGTTTTTAGAGATGCCCTAATAGTATTTTTTTGAACGGCGATTGAAGTCCCAGCAGGTGTTAGGAAGTATCCATTAGACTACCGTGCACCCCGGTTCGATTGGGAAAAAATTGATGTTGCAACTGAACTGGAAGAACATTCATAGCAGAACACAGGAAATAAACAAAAAAGAATTTTTTTCATTCAGAAATTATTCATTTGCTACAAAGCGAGCATTAATATAGTAATCTTTTGTACGGTGAGCAAGGTGAAGATTTGATTTTCATTATTCATGCCTTTCATTTTTCGGTGTAGAAAGAGAGTGAAAATGTCAGGTTATTTCGGACATTGAAACTCAGCGAAGTTTTTACTAAGTTATAAACAGCAAACAAATTTCTGGACCTTGCTTCACCGTTATTGTTGTTCCCACAACAGCGGTTGAGGCAGGAAAAACTTTCGAATGTTCCCTATCTTTTCCGCCGTAATACAACAAGATCCTCGTCATAAGGACTTTGAACAACAGATTCTTCCTCACATGGAAATACTGTACAACTATGCCCTTCGCATGATTGGTAACAAGGATGATGCAAAAGACTTGCTACAGGAAACATTTTTAAAAGCATTTCGGTTTTGGAATAAATTTGAACAAGGAACGAACTTACGCGCTTGGCTGTTTAGAATAATGAAAAACACCTACATCAACATCTACCGGAAAGAAGCGAAAGAACCGGACAAAGTTGATTATAATGATATTGAGAGCTATTACGACCTGATTCGAGATCAAAACAGCGATGACAACGATCTGCAAACGAAGATATTCGGTCAGCTTCTTGACGATGATGTTTCAAATGCGCTCGAATCTCTTCCCGAAGAATTTAGAACCGTTGTTATCTTGTGTGATATAGAGGGGCTAACGTATGAGGAGATCGCTGAATTTTCCCAAATTCCGGTTGGCACTGTGCGCTCGCGATTACACCGGGGAAGAAAATTATTGTATGCAAAACTGTATGATTATGCAAAAGGACGCGGTTTCATAAAATAAATTTGAATGATTAAACTGATACAAAGGTAATCTTGTGAATTGCAATGAATTTAAAGAATGTGTTTGCGAGGTTGTTGATAAACGTTTGAACGAAGAACGTACCAACGAACTATTGCGCCATGCAGACCTGTGCCCGAATTGCAAATTTGAATTTCAATCGATGCGGGCAACAAAAAGTATTGTGCAGACAAAAATAAAAAGAGAGAGCGTTCCTGCCGATGTTTATTATTCCATCATCAATGCAACACCGAACATCGGAACATCTTCATGGTTCAAAAAACTTTTTGGCATCAACCTGAATCCTGCAATTGCACTTGTAATATTAACAATAGTTTCTGTGGGATTATATTCTGTGTTTGTTCCCCAAAATAATGAAATACCCGAAGAAGCCAATATTATCTCTCAATCATTAAAGAACTATCAGGCGGCTATTGGCGGGGCTTTTAAAACACAACTGATCAGCACCGAAGATGATGTCCGTTCATTTCTTGCAAAAGATGTCTCGTTCGATGTTAATGTGCCAAAAATGAAAGATTGTAGTTCTTGCGCCGGAGTTCTTTCTGATTTTAACGGTGTAAAAATAGCACACGTTGTCTATGAATTTGGGAATAAGAGCATTATCTATATATATCAAGCCGATATTAACGAAGCGTTAAACGGAACAACGATCGGGCTTCCCGATGATGTAAAAGATGAACTGAAAAAAACTGATTGGTATATCCGGGAACTTGCAGACAATAAAACTATTGTAATGTGGCGGTATAAAAACACTCTCTGCGCCGCCGTCAGCGAAATGAAAAAAGATGAATTGGTTGCTCTTCTAATCGACAAGGAAAAATAACTATGAAATATTTAATAATTGCTGCGCTCATTGTACTGTTCGTTGGATGTGAAAAGAAACAAGCTAAAGAAGCTTCCGTAGAAAACACTGTTCAGTATAAAGACAATGTTTCCACGCTTCTTTCGGTGGAAAAAAATAATGTAGAACAAGCAGCTCCAAATTTTTTCTGGTTTGATAAAGATGGAAAACAGATTTCATTTGTGGAATTTTCAAAAGGAAAACCTGTCCTTGTTAATTTTTGGGCTACCTGGTGCGGACCGTGCATAAAAGAAACCCCCGATCTTGTGGAATTGAATAAAGAATATTCGTCCAAAGGTGCATTATTCATCGGCATATCGGCGGATCGCGGCGATGATGCAATGGAACTTGTTTCTGCATTTACAAAGAAATTTGAAGTCACCTATCCGAACGTAATTGATAACGGCGATCTGGAAGAAGCTTTTGGCGGCCTACGAGGTTATCCTACAACATTTTATATTGATAAAAATGGAAAGATCGTCAAAAAGATGATCGGTGCACAATCGAAAGAAACATTCGCAAAAGAATTTGACGCGATACTCTGACGACTTGCGCAGAATATTTTAAAATAAAAAATGCCAAGCTTGTCTACGACCCATAGGGCTGTATCACACTCTTCAATGGTCTACGAGCCGTAGACTCTACAAGCCGTAGGCCGGACTGGCAGGATTGTCCATAGTAATGATAAACCAATTTTTTAGATGTCTACGAAGAAATTTTGATTTAATCTTCAAGAATTGACTTAATTAAACTCTGGTCAAATTCAGAAATTAATTTTTTCTTGTCTGCCGTACTGATTTTTGTCTTAAATTCCCACTCACACCACATCGCTTCAGCTCGTGTCTTAAACGTCTCAAAATATCCTATCTCATAAGGGATTTTGTTCTTTGTTGATTTAACAGATCCGCTATTATGCCGTCGAAGTCTTTGTTTAAGGTCTTTCGTTTGACCTGTGTACAATGATCCGTCACATTTGCTTACAAGGATATAGACGCAAAACATATCGTAAGAAATAAAAATGCCAAGCTTGCTGTATCACACTCTTCAATGGAGGCTGTTGCTTCCTTCCGGACCTGGCAGGATTGTCCACCGTAAAGTTGTACAGAGCTTGGCAAAAAATTTTGGATCGAAATCTGTAGATGTGGAGCTGAGGAGGATCGAACTCCCGACCTATTCGTTGCGAACGAATCGCTCTCCCAAACTGAGCTACAGCCCCAATGAAAAAACTTTCAAAAGAACAAATCCCAAATTGAGTGAGGTCGCAGACGACACGAAACCCCGCTACTTTTTTGTAAAACTGCTTGCCCGCCGTGCTTTATCTTTTGGCGGGAGCTACAGCCCCATCTCTTGTAAAAAGATACAAAAATTTGGGATTGAGTTCAACGCTTTTCACATTTCATTGCTTTAACATTTCAAACAACTATTTATTCGCAAGATACCAACCAATAGCTTTTGTCAAACCTTCTTGTAACGAATACTTCGCTTTCCATCCCAACGAATTTATTTTGGAAACATCCAATAATTTTCTCGGTGTGCCGTCGGGTTTTGTGCTGTCAAATTCTAACATACCTTTGTAACCAACAATATCTTTAATGATATTTGCTGCTTCAAGAATGGTAACATCCTCGCCTGTTCCGATATTAACAAATTCTTTTCCATCATAATTATTCATCAGGAAAATACACGCATCAGCCATGTCGTCAACGTACAAAAATTCGCGGCGCGGTTTCCCCGATCCCCACAAAACAACCGATGGAGAATTAATTTGTTTTGCTTCAACAAATTTTCGTATCAACGCCGGCAAAACGTGTGAATTTTGAAGGTCAAAATTATCATTTGGTCCATAGAGATTTGTCGGCATTACGGAAATATAGTTCGTTCCATATTGTCTATTGTATGATTTCGCCAATGCGATTCCGGCAATCTTTGCAATGGCATACGGCTCATTTGTCGGCTCAAGTTTTCCATCAAGAAGATATTCTTCCTTCATTGGCTGAGGTGCAAGTTTTGGGTAGATGCATGAACTTCCCAAAAAACATAATTTCTTCACGCCATTTTGATAGGAAAAATGAATCACATTATTTTGAACGGCAAGATTTTGGTAGATGAATTCAGCGGGATACGTATTATTCGCATGTATACCGCCAACCTTTGCAGCGGCAAGAAAAACATAGTTAGGCTTTTCTCTTTCAAAGAAACTCTTCACACTTACTTGTTCTGCCAAGTCAAGTTCTGCATGAGTTCTAAAAATTAGATTCGTAAATCCTCGTTCCTTCAACAATCGAAGGATTGCAGAACCTACCAGACCGCGATGACCGGCTACATAAATTTTCGCATTTTTTTCCAACCTTAGTAGCCTCTTCGCTTCACAAGTTCAAAATCAGCTTTAGCCATTAATCGTGCAAGGTCTGCAAATTTTGTTGTCGCTTCCCATCCCAGTATTTGCTTTGCTTTTGTTGCGTCACCAATCAAAAGATCGACCTCTGTTGGACGATAGTATTTTGGATCTACTTCTACCAATATTTTCCCAGTCTGTTTATCGATTCCCTTTTCATTCTCTGCTTCACCTTCCCATCGCAAGTCAATTCCAAGTTCATGAAATGCCGCATCAACAAATTTTCGTACTTCATGTGTTTCACCAGTGGCAAGAATAAAATCTTCCGGTGCATCCAATTGAAGCATACGCCACATTCCCTCAACATATTCTTTTGCAAATCCCCAGTCGCGTTTTGAATTTAAATTTCCGAGCGTCAGTTTTTCTTGTAGTCCAAGTTTAATTTTTGCTGCTGCCATCGTTATTTTACGAGTAACAAATGTTTCTCCGCGACGCGGGGATTCATGATTGAATAAGATTCCATTACAAGCAAAAAGGTTGTACGCTTCACGATAATTTACGATGATCCAATATCCGTACAATTTTGCAACTCCGTACGGACTGCGCGGGTAAAACGGAGTCTTTTCTGTTTGAGGAATTTCCTGCACTTTTCCATACAGCTCGCTTGTTGATGCTTGATAGAATTTTGTTTTGATACCAGTTTCTCTAATTGCATCAAGAAAACGTAACGTTCCGACAGCATCAACTTCGGCGGTGTATTCCGGAACCTCGAAAGAAACTTTTACATGGCTTTGCGCTGCAAGATTATAGACTTCAACTGGTTCGATCTTTTCCAACAAACGATTGATATTGCTCGTGTCTGTCACGTCGCCATAATGAAGAAAGAATTTTGAGCCTGCATATTTTGGATCATTATAAATGTGATCTATGCGGCCTGTATTAAATGAACTGCTACGGCGAATTACACCGTGAACTTCATATCCTTTTTCAAGAAGTAACTCTGCAAGGTACGATCCGTCTTGACCGGTAATGCCTGTGATAAGAGCTTTTTTTGCCATGTTAGTTTTCCTTGTTTGTCCAATACTCTAATAAATCTGTTAGCGTTTGTTTTAATGGAATATCTGCTTTCCAACCGATAGAATGATTGATTGCATTTGCGCTTCCGGCAAGAAGTTGAATATCGTAACCGCGTAGCCGTTTTGGTTCAACATTTAATTCAAATGTTACACCAATTATTTCTTCATACAATTTTATGATCTGCTCTATGGAATAAATATTACCGGAGCAAAGATTGAAAATGAAATTGGTTCGATTATCAATTTGCGACAGCATCCAATATCCGCGTGCAATATCTCGAACATCGGTAAAATCTCTTCGCGCTTTAATATTGCCAACGCGTAAAATTTTTGGCGCATTCGCTTTTTGAATCCCAACGATTTGTTTGGCAAGCGAGGAACAGACAAAATTCGGCTTCTGTCTTGGTCCTGTATGATTGAACGGACGTGCAATTACAATATTCAATCCTTCATATTTTTTATACGTTTGCGCAATATAATCTACACTTGTTTTGCTTGCTGCGTATGGATTAACGGGCTGCGGAATTGATTGTTCGGTATGCAATGATGGAAGTCCGAACGTTTCTCCGTACACTTCACCGGATGTTACAACAATTATGCGAGGAGAAATTTCACTTGCTTTTACCGCTTCAAAAATATTGATCGTGCCGATTACATTTGTTTTGAATGTTTCAGCAGCATGTTCAAATGAACTTGGAACAAAAGCTTGACCCGCAACGTGGAAAATAATATCCGGTTTGACTTCTTTAATAACTTTAAAGATAGATTGAAAATCCGTTATTTCACAAGTTGAAAGTTGTATCTTCCCTTCATGTTGACGAAGATTATCATCTTTTTCTAAGTCTCGGAGAATACCAAATACTTCAGATTGTGTGGTCCTGATAATATAGTCAGCTAAATGACTTCCTGCGAAACCACCAATACCAGTAATAAGAATTTTCATGGAGATTTATATTTTTTTGGATGGAATTTAAATTACACTACTGAAGTTACGCAGAAAGAACAACAGCCTAACAAAGTAAAGTCATCATGCCCGAATGCCTTAGTGCGAAGCATCCTTCGGATCGGGCATCCATTTCATAGATTCCCGCTAAGATCGTGCCTGCCCGCCGCAGTGCTTTGGCAGGCGGGCGGGAATGACTGTTGATTTTTTGATTTTGCGTAACCTCAGTTAGAATATAAGAAGATACAAATTTTCTGCTGCGAACAAAAATGAAATATCTGTCTGCTTAGAAATAGAAATATTCTTAGGGATAAAAAAAAATCCCGACTCGCTTGCGCGCGACGGGATTTATAAATTAAATCAGGCATCGACCTACTCTTCCACACAGTTACCCATGCAGTACCATCGGCTCAGCGGGGCTTAACTTCTCTGTTCGGAATGGGAAGAGGTGTAACACCCGCGACAAAAACACCTGAATTTAAAAATTCAAAATGAAAAGAAGCGTATATATGATCTATTAAGTTTATTGATGCACAAGAATGTGTATTCAAAAAAGAATTGGCAAGTCTCACGAATTATTAGTACTACTCGACTCACACATTACTGTGTTTACATCTGTAGCCTATCAACCAAGTCATCTCCTTGGATTCTTTAGGGGGCAAGCCCCAGGGAAATCTAATCTTGGAGCGGGTTTCGCACTTAGATGCTTTCAGTGCTTATCCCATCCGGACGTGGCTACTCTGCAATGCCACTGGCGTGACAACAGATTCACCGTCGGTCCGTTCATTCCGGTCCTCTCGTACTAAGAACGACACTCCTCAAATTTCCTGCGCCCGCATAGGATAGGGACCGAACTGTCTCACGACGTTCTGAACCCAGTTCACGTACCGCTTTAATTGGCGAACAGCCAAACCCTTGGGACCTTCTCCAGCCCCAGGATGCGATGAACCGACATCGAGGTGCCAAACCTTGCCGTCGATATGAACTCTTGGGCAAGATCAGCCTGTTATCCC
>JANONI010000317.1:0-13140 GCA_031420755.1 Bacteroidota bacterium
AGCTCCGGGAAGTTTCCCGATAAGCATCTGCGGATTATGAATAAGTACCGGCAAATGCTGCGGACAAATATGGTACATTTTATTTTGAAATAACAGTGCAATCAGCGGAATCTCTTCTTGTGTTCGCTGGCAGGCAACGCAGACTTGTTGTTGTGACATAGTATCCTAATGGTATTCAATGAATGAAAATGTTGCGTATATTTTAAAAATTATGCTGTAACTTTTTCTGTTCTATTTTTATCCACCCACCACGCCCACAACACAAACAACCACAATGCATTTCCTGCAATAGCGATCATTTGTACATTCGGCGGTGGCGGACCAAAGATATTTCCAATGTGTATGAACGCAATAAATACGACCAATCCAATAAATGCAACCGTTCCTATTTTATTTTTCGGCTGCGTGGAACTCATATACAACCATACTCCGCCGATGAACATCAACGATTCAACGCTTACCGTTGCGGCAAACGAATTCCACATTCCCAGACCAAATTTCGCGGAATCATTTCCCAGCAGCGGTAGATCGGGACGATGAGTTACGAAATCTAGTATCCAATGACTGAAAACGAGAAGCGCAACAATAATAGCTTCTCGCGATAGTTTTCTGCGAAAATAATATACGGCACCGAACAGCACAGACCAGCCAATTGCACCAACAAGACTATGTGTGATCGGATAATCGTAGAAATCAAGCGGTGTCATCACCGTATTTCCGGGATTGATGCGGACATGTTCCAATCCGAACAAAAGAAACATTGGCCACAACAGATCGACCAATTGCGAAGCGGCAAATAATGTTGCAAGCGAAGTTTTTGGCGCAACTTTTTTTGCAGCGAGAGCCACGGCAAAATGTCCGATGAACATAAATTTTCTTTCTAATGTAATTGTAATTCCATATACACCACTTCATCCATCGGATTATTATAGTATGCAGGAATAACATTGTGCAATGTTTCTCATCCCTCTTTATTCCCCTTCCCGTATGCACATGCAATCGCACAAGGGGGACAAAAAAGCAGCAAATATTTTTTGTGACTTTGTGTGAAATGAATTTTTAATGTTCGTGATCATGTCCGTGTTCATTTTCAAAGCCGCGTGTTGTTCCCTGCGGAGTTGGCGGCAGCGATGGTTTGCGCGGAAGTTTTTCATCGCGCATCGCTGCGTTGTATGCGAACGCCGCCATTAAAATTGCAGCTTGTTTCATATCATCTTCCTGCGCGCGGTCATACACATCCATTGTTGAATGCCATGTGCGCGTTCCATATTCAATTGGATCTTGAATGAATTGAAATCCCGGTAATCCAACACCGTCAAACGACTGATGATCTGTTCCTCCGGTGTTCATCGGCGTAACGGTTGTTGCGCCAAGATCTTTGAATGGAGCAAGCCACGCGCGAAAGATCGGGCGCAGTTGTTCATTTCCCTGCATATAAATTCCGCGCACTTTTCCGGTTCCATTATCATTGTTAAAATAGGCAGCAAACTTTTCCGCGTCAGGTTTTAACGTATCTTTTACGCCGAAATGTTGTTTCACATACGCATGCGAGCCGAGCAATCCCTGCTCTTCGCCGCCCCACAACGCCGCGCGAATTGTTCTGCGCGGTTTTGCATTGATTGTTTTTAAAATTCGCATTGCTTCCATTACTGCGGTCGAACCGGTTCCGTTATCCGTTGCTCCGGTTCCGCCATGCCACGAATCTAAATGTGCGCCGATCATCACAATTTCATCTTTCAGATCTCCACCGGGAATTTCGGCGATAACATTATAACTTGAATCATCTTTTGCAGACATTTCAACCTCAAGCTCTACAGCAAGTTTTATTTTCTCTCCTTTTTGAACCAAGCGAACCAAGCGGTTGTAATGTTCTGCTCCCACTTCGATCTGTGTCGGAATCTTCGGTGCTTTGGCACTGAATACTGCAACACGCGGCGAATCCGGATGAACAGGAACCGTAGCACCCATTACAAATACACTTCCTCCTTCATTGCGCTGCGTAGATGCGCTGGTAAGAACAGCGGCTGGATTTTCTTTCAGTATCAATTCCCACTTTTTAAAGGTAATCAATGCCGCATCTTTTTGTTGCGGAGTCTGTTGAAAATTAAATCTACCTCTGCCGGGAACCGGCGGCTCTGCATTCGCCATTTGCAGCAATGATGAATCCGAAATTCGAGTTGCCGAAGGGGTAAAATTGGCATTCATTTTATTTGGTTTGGTGAAGAGAACATATTTTCCTTTCAGTTTTCCTTTGTACGCATCAATTTGGTCAAGCGAGTCTGCGTCAAAATAAATCACTTCACTAATCACTTCCCCTTTTAATCCGGGCGACCATGCTTTCGGATACGAAATGAGCGGCTGCGTTTGTCTGCCAAGAAGCGTTGCGGAATATTCTTTCAGCTTCCAACTTTTTCCGAACGGACCCCACGATTCGAGATGCGAATTTTCAATTCCCATTTCGGTGAATTTATTCTTTGCCCAGTGTGCGGCATTATTATATTCTTGCGAACCAGTAAGACGCGGACCGTACACATCGGCAAGCCACGACAATATCTCTGCCGCCTTCGAACGATTCAATCCTTCATCTCTGATCTTTGCCATCATTGCGCTGTCAATTTTTTCCTGTGCAGAGCCGAGATGAATAACCAATAATACAAAAACAAAACGCGCTGCATGTTTCATAGTTCTCCTGAAAAATGGTAACTCCTAAGTAACTCGTTGAATCCTCGAAACCTTGTCAAGGTTACTGTAAATTTCGTGAAACCTTGACAAGGTTCATGCTTTCGTTCTGTAAATGCAAAAAAATTCCGCCGAAAATTGCCTACGGCTCGTAGAGAAGATTTCGAGTTACTCTATTTGAAAAAAGTGCGCCGTAGGCGTATTGAACGCGCTACTCAGTGTTCACGATTTTTTGCCACGAAAACACTGAGTAGTTACGAAAAATGATAATTAAAAGTGTAGGCACAAAGTCATACGATGAGTTTGTCTGTTCTGTGGATGAGTCTGCCCTAAAAAAATATTTTTAAGAAAATGCGAAGCATGCATACGCATAAATGGCAGCTCATCGTATAACTCGCTCAGTCCTTACTCTTATTGTTGCTGTTGGTGAAGTGAATCCGTTGGAGCTGGCCTTGTTGTCGATTTCTTCTGCACCGGTTCTACAAGAGAGTTTACAAAATCTTTTCTCATATTTGCCGCAACGCGCACATCCGATCCGTTCTCCCATATTTTTCCTGTCCAAATTCTCGATTCGATCTTATATTCCACTTTTTTTCTATCGGGAGTGAATTTCGCAACGATTCGAACTTGGTATTTATCGTTTGCCATATCTTCGGTAAAATATGAAGGACCGAATGCAGACCGCACATATCCATCCTCTTTCGAGATCATTTCTAATTCGAATTTCTTTGTGACGATATAGATAACGCGCTGCCACGCATCATCATATTTGATTGATGGTTTTACATCAACCACTTCCCAGTATTGTTTTGTCATTCGCATGAAGGAATCCGGCGCACCGGTTCCGCAGCCGCCGACCAACACCGCAATCAACAATAATCCAACAGTATAAATATTTTTCATTATGGTTTCCTTAAACAATATTGTGCGGTTAATTTCAATCAGGATAATGAAACTGAATGTCAAGTTCAACATCGGGGTGCAAACTTTTTACAACAGGACAATTATGCCCAATAGATTCGGTTTTTGTTCGATATTCTTTAGGGATTCCCGATGTCATTTCGAGTTTAGCAACAAGTTTAGCAATTTTTCTCGGCGGTGTGGTTGTCATATGTTTTTCAATCGCAATGGTTGTTCCGGCAAGCTGAACATTATCTTTTTGCGCGGCAATACCCATTGTGGTAATCATACAAGCGCCGAGCGCGGTTGCAACAAGGTCGGTTGGAGAAAAACTTTCTCCTTTTCCCTGATTATCAGTCGGCGCATCGGTGATGAATGTAACTCCGCTTTTGTCGTGCGTTGCAACGCAGCGCAGTTTACCGTTATAAGCTATTGAAATTGGAACCATGATTTTTCCCTTGCAGTATATTTATTTTATAACCTTGCGATGCGAAGCTCGAAGAGTCCTTCGGACATGCATACGCAAGGTTTCTATATAAAATTTATTCTTTTTCAAAATCAATATTACTGCGATATTCCAGTCCATTATCGTTGGCACGAACGGACGATTTACTGAACCGTAAATACCGCTTCACAAATTCCAATCGCTGACTTCCATATTGTGCGGCAGGAAGTGGAAAAATAATTTCGGAACGCAATGCCGAAGGAATGAGAACAGGTTTAACAAGATCAGTCGCCTGCAATGGTATCTCTTTATAATACGGAATGTTCCAGCCAAGCAGTGAAATCGTCACTTTCGATTTTAAGATCACCGTTTTTGGTGTTGGCACCAATTTAATATAGTCTGAATCCGCAGCCGAAACGGAGAATTGGATATCTTCGTCAAGATAAAAACGAACCTGAGAAGTTGAACGCGCGGTAACGCCGGTATATTTTCCGGATACGCCGATCGAACCCGTTCCCTCTATTTCAATTTGCGCGTTGATGATATTGTTAGAAAAAGAAGTGAAGAGAAATTTTTTGAGATCGATTTTAAACGCTCCGGTATCAACATCCACAAAATTTGTATAGCTGATACCGAACACCGTTTTTTCTTCTTTCCACAACGGACGCGTTGGCAGAAAATTGATATGAATATCGGCGAGCGTTCGATTTGCAACACGCGCAAGAAGCGTGTTGATTGCCGATATTCTCGTTCGGGAAATAAGATCGTGTCCTCCCGGAAGAGTTGTGGTTTGTTGATTGATCCTTTCGATAAGCGAATCAAGCCGTGGTTTTATTTCGGCAATCTTTTGCTGCGATTCTTCCGTTGATGGAATGTTGACAGACGATCCGCATCCAATAAAAAAAAACAATGTGCAGAAAATAAAAATATTATTCAGCAGCAGCTTAAAAAGTGTTTGTCTTTTGTCATTCTGACACTGAGCGTAGCGAAGTGGAAGAATCTTGTTTTTCTCTTTGGGTAGAAAGGCGAGATTCCCCGCCTGACCGATGGTCGAAGACTCGACTCGTTGAGCGGGCAGGTTCGTCGCTCCGCCTGCCTTCGCCGAAACGAAGCATCGGCTTCGTGCAGGCAGTCTCCTCAGAATGACATTGATGTGAGACTTTTCAAAGGATTTATTCATCTTCCCACCCCCACGTTCTTCACATTCAGTGCAAGGAATAATTTTTCTTTGAAGATGAGAACTTCTTTTAATGCAAGAGAATATTTTAATATGTGCGCCGGTGTGGAAACATTCATATTCATGCCGGTGCGGATCTGAACGGAGTTTGCCTGAACGGGAAACTGATTGTTGAAATCAACCGGAAATTGGATCGGCGGAAGATGTTCGCTAAGCGTGGAAAGTTTCAGCGTAACAATATCTTGGATGATACCGTCGAACTGCCCGATCATTCCCCCTGCTTTTACGTTCGGCACAACATTGAACGGCTCAAGCGTAGCATAGAATGTTCCCTGCCCGACTGCGCCGGTCAGGCGGGCGGTATCAACGTTGAAACTGAGAACACAATCCATCAGCAGGTTCACATCAACATCATATTCATGATTGAACGCTGCAAGCGATACCGTTGCAATAGATGATCCGTTATACAGTTTAACACGAATAGCGCGGATAGTGTACGACGTAAGAGAGTCGAGCCAACCGGTCGAGCCGTCCAATTGCGATGACGCTTTGTTTAACAACGCTTCGCTGAAATAAAATGTAAGATCGGCATTGCTGATCGAATCACCGTTTGCAAGTCGCTGCGAAAGCCGCTGCGCGCCGGCAAGACGAATCTCCAGCACTTTTGCTTCGCGTGCTTTTTGCAGTTGGTCAATATCAACATTGGCTCCGGCAACAGGACGAAGAATAAAACAGCCCGTAAGGAGCAATGAAGAATTGATAATGAACAATGCAATAATAAAAAACGACGCAATCCTACGGTTTGATTTGTTTGTGTGTGCGTTGGTATGAAATAATTTTCTCATTGCATCATTTCTTTAATTTATTACTGAACTCCTTTTTAAATTTACTCAATTTTGGATTGATTACCATCATGCAATATGGCTGAAAGGAATTTTGATTGTAATAGTCCTGATGGTGCTCTTCCGCTTTATAAAATTCTGTGAACGGCGAAATTTCCGTAACGATCGGATCATCCCAAACTTTTGCCGCATCGGTTTCCTTTTTCACTTGTTCAGCAATCTTTTTCTGTTCATCATTATAATAGAAAATTGCAGACCGATATTGTGTTCCAACATCTGCTCCTTGTTTATTCAACGTTGTCGGGTCGTGTGTTTTGAAAAAGACTTCCAACAATTCTTTATATGATAATTTTTTCGGATCGAATGTTACCTGAATAACCTCTGCGTGTCCTGTTCTTCCGGTGCAGACTTGTTCGTATGAAGGATTTTTTACCGAGCCGCCGGAGTAGCCGGATTCGACTTTTTCAACGCCTTCAAGACGCTGGTAAATTGCTTCAACGCACCAAAAACAGCCGGCACCGAGTGTTGCTATTTCCAATTTTTGCTCCATTACTTTTCCTTTCGTTATTCCTTTATTTTGTGCGGACAATAATCCGCTTAATAATACCATGCATACTATTATAGATTTCATTGTTCACCCCTTTATTCGTAGATAGTCCACAAACAATAACGTTAATTTCTGCTTTAAAATTCTTACAAAAGGGTAACATTTTATAATTTAGGGCGGTTCTCTCTACGAGCCGTAGGCAAAATCCAAAGGAATTCCGAGGAGCCTGCCTGCACGCCTGCGTGTTGAAACACTACGGTGTGTAAACACGAAGCCGATGCTTCGTTTCGGTTTATGACTCGTAGAGCAAAGGCAGGCGAAGCGACGAGCCTGCCTGCCGTCAGGCAGGGAATCTCGTTTTTTCTCTCTCTACACTACGGTCTACGACTCGTCTACGACCCGTAGGGTAGAGGTCGTAGACGAGCCGTGCGAAGCATCCTTCGGATAGGCAAAATGAAGAACAAGATTCCTCACTCCCGCTCCAAAGGAGTCCTTTGGACCTGACCGCTGGTCGAAGACTCGACTCGTTGAGCGGGCAGGTCGTTCGGTCTACGACCCGTAGGGTAGAGAATGACATTGATGCGAAGCATGCCCGCCTGAATGCGTAGCGGGCATGCATACGCATTAACTAATTTTGCCTACGGCTCGTAGAGAGAACTGCCCGTATGTAAATACTTTTCTAAACCTTAACAAAGGTTGTATTGGTGATGATTTTTTAAGGAAAGCTGCGAAGACCTCTACTCCTGAATTACAACCTATCTTACATTAGTATTTTCTAATGAATTCTCACTTTTTTTTCCGACCTAAGTGGATTACATTGTTAATAGACCAAACAGACCAAAACGCCCATCACGACCAAATTAGAATTTTATTAAAAAACATACATCAATAATTACACCGGAGGTATTATGAGTGATATAATTTTCGCCACCGACGATATAGCGAGAATGTTCCGAGTCGGTAAATCCACAATTAAACGTTGGACGGACGAAGGGAAACTGCAATGTTTCAAAACGCCCGGCGGACATCGGAAATTTAATCCCGAAAATGTTCACCAATTTATTTCGCAATATCATTATGAGATAGCGACCCCAGTGCTACCGTTCAAACAACATCTGGTAAGCACATCGTTTCTACAACAAGAAGTAAAAATTCATTCGTCAATTGAAACATGCTTTGCCGGTGCGGTAAAAGGAAAACACGAAATAATTGAGCAACAATTTTCCGATTTATTTTCGCAGGGAATCAGTCTGCCGAAGATATTTGACGATGTTCTCACTCCGGTTCTTCGCAGAATACATTCCGAACAGCAGGAAAGAAAAATTACATCGGTAGAATTTCAGATTGCAAAGAACACGCTCGTTCATTCGTTGATCCATTTTGCCGATCTCGTTCCAAAATCTGAAAAAAAGAATACTGAACTGTACTGTCTTTCGGTAAACGAAGGAATGAACGAAGTGGAATTAATAGCGGTGGAACTTCTGTTGGAAAATATCGGGATGACTGTGTACAATCTCGGAACTGTGCTTACCAAATACGCCGCCGAAGATATTGTTCATCAATGCAAACCGGAAGATGTGTTTGTTGTGCTGTCGTTGAATAATTCTTCAACCGAGATCATTCAGCAATTCAATGCGCTTGTCTCTGGAGTGAAATCGTACGGCGGAAACGTTTACACATCCAACTTTTTTGAAGAACAGCAATCAAACATGTCCGTTCAAACAGATTCCAAACAGATGCACTCATTCTCGGAAATTGTAGAACGGCTTTTCAATCTGGAACAATCAGCAGTTGCAATGTATATCTAATGCAAGGAGATGCAAAATGAAAGCGATACAAAATACAACATCACGCATGAAATCAATTGGAGTGCAGCTATTAGAAAAGCGAAAAATCTTTTCTCTTGTACTCGTTTCAATGTTCTTGTTGAACAATCAATCTTTTGCTCAAGGAGTGGGGATAAGTGAAAGTTCGATCGCTCCGGATGCTTCTTCAATTTTGGAGCTTAGGTCTACACTACGAGGATTTTTACCGCCGCGATTAACAACTGTTGAACGCGATGCGATTGGTGCACCAGTGACAGGATTATTTCTGTACAACACCACAACCAACAGATTCAATTATAGAAATGGTTCGTGGCTCGCATTGGTTTCTGCTACGGATAATCTTAGCGTATTTGCTTCAACAACATCGGCTCAACTTCTTGGAGTGCTTTCAGATGAAACCGGAAGTGATGCGGCGGTTTTTGCAAATACACCAACTCTTGTTACGCCGGTTCTCGGCGCAGCAACCGGAACTTCTCTTGCTCTTGGCGGAGGAACAGCATTGGCAACAACAAATCAAACCGGAACGGGCAATCTTGTTCTTGCAACATCTCCAACGATAACCGGAGCAAACTTAGCCGCAGGAACAGCAACCGTTGATCCGCTCACATTTACCAGCGGAACAAATTTAACGACAGCCGCCGCGGGTTCAGTTGAGTATGATGGAACATCGTTTTATGCAACATCGGTTGCTTCAACAAGACAGGTTGTTAGAACCGAACAATTTATTTCAAACACAGCCAATTTTACAATGGCAAATGTAAATACAGCGCAAAGTGTTTTTGCCGCAGCGAACGATGTGTTTACTCTTCCCGCGGCCACCACATATTTTTTTGAGGGAGTATATAATATTACCGGAATGGGCGCAACAACCCGAACGACTGCTACTCTTTTTGGCGGAACAGCTACAATCATTTCGATTGCATATTACGCAATGATACAAACAGGTGCAGAAAATGCGTTAGGAGCAGCGCAAACCACAAAAAATAATATAACAGCAGCCGCAAACGTTTTAAATGCAACTGTTGCAACTGCAGCGGCAACAATTACAGTGAAAGGAATAGTGAGGATTAATGCCGGTGGAACATTTATACCACAGATTCAATTTTCCGCTAATCCAACAGGAGCAATTATCGGAACGACAAATTCGTGGTTTAGGATGTATCCGGTTGGAACAAATACAGCAGCGGCAGTGGGAAATGTGAACTAATGAGAATAAAGTTAAAAGTTAAAAGTGAGAAATTAAAAAGTAGAAGTAAGAAGGGAGAAGGAAGATGGTGGATGGTAAAAAATATGTGCGAGAAGAAAAAGTGATCTGATAAAAAAAACGATGAACAATATTTTGAAAAATAGAAAACAGATGCAAAACGAAATCCCCTCTGCGTGAAAGCAATGGCGTGAGGTAGAGGGGAAAAAGGGGTGTGTAAAAATATTGAATGTTATGATCCAAATGAATTGTATATCGCCATTTTAGTATTGACACACACCTGTGTGCCGAAACACTTTGCCTGCCCGCACAAAGTTTTACGCAGGCGGGGTGTGCAGGCACAACGCCACGCTCAGAGGGGAATGAATCGTGTAAAATTCAATTTTTGTCTACGACTTGTAGAGCGTAACATCAGTTAAAAATATTTTTCAAATAATTTTGAATGACCAATACACTTAAAAATAGAAAGCAGATGCAAAACGGAAAGGATAACTCTTTGATACGAGTTGTGCTTTTCTGTGCATTGCTATTTTTAAATGTGAATAGTTTATTTGCTCAATTTATTTCAACCAGCGGAACCGTTTTTATTACAAATACAAGTGGAACAGTTGTTGTTACAAACACCGTAGAAAACAACTCCGGCTCAACACTGGCAAACGCCGGAACGCTCACAACAGCCACGCTGACAAATGCCGGAGTGCTTCAAGACAATGGAACGTATAACATTTCTTCTTCGTTCACGAACACGGGAACATTCACCGGTGGCACAAGCACGGTAACAATGAGCGGCACGAATGCAAGCATCAGCGGCGCGGGGACGTACAATCTCAACAATCTCACGCTGACTGGTTCTGGCATTACTGCCGCGGCAACCTCAAACCTTACCATTGCTGGAAACTTTGCGACGAGTGGGTCGGGAACGTTCACGCATTCTTCCGGTGGAATCTTTACTATGAGCGGCGTCGCAAAGACGATTTCCGGAACAGGAATCTCGTTCGATAATCTTGCATTCTCAGGATCTACGAGTACTATAACATCGCTTACCGTGACAGGCAATGTTTCCGCAAGCGGCACGGGAACATTCTCTGCAAGTGCAGGAACGATTACGCTCAGTGGTACCTCGAAGACAATCAGTAACAGCGGTTCGGGTGCAATTACGTTCAACGCGCTGAGTGTCAGTGGAAGCGTCACTTCGTCAACGGGCTTCTCTCTTGCTTCAAATCTTTCAGTCGGTGGTTCGCTCTCGGCAACGGCGGGAACGGTAACCTTCACGGGAACCTCGACTCTCTCTGGAACGGCAAATCTGTTTAACGTGACGCTGAATGGAACGAGTCTACAACTTGGTTCAAGTTCTGTTTTAGGAATCGCAGGTACACTCGCACTCACCGCAGGAACTTTTGACGTTACGACGACGACACCGAACACTGTGAACTTCAACGGTTCAGGCGCTCAGACCATCAACGCAATTACCTATCACCATCTTTCCACAGCTACAGGTGGCACCAAAACAGCAGGCGGAGGATTTACCGTCAACGGCAGCTTGACGATTGGCGCAAGCTCCACACTCAGCGCAAGCACGTTCACGCACTCGATCAACGGTAACTGGACGAACAGCGGAACGTTCACGGCGGGAACAAGCACGATCCAATTCCTTGGCAGCACAAACGTCACCATTGCGGGCGCGACTACATTCTCCACTTTGACCATCAACAAGAGCGCTTCGACGAACACCGTTACACTCAGCAACAACGTGAGTGTTTCTACGCTGAATATGACGACGGGCGAGTTACACACAGGAAGCAACGCGGTAACGATCACTTCATCGCGTACTGGAAATGGAATTATCCTCGGTACCATTACCCGCACACATTCTTTTTCCACTGCCACGTCGTATCCGTTTGAAAGTCCGAACAACACCGTGAATTTCTCCACCGTTGGAACGGTGAGCTCAGTGACGGTAACAGTGACTGTTGGCGCAGTTTCGGATTTCCCGTTTGGTGGCTCCGTCAATCGACAATACAATACCTCCGTGACTGGTTCGGGATACACTGCTACGCTTCGTTTGCACTACGAAGACGCGGAACTCAACGGTAACATAGAATCGATGTTGAACCTGTGGCGTTTCAACGGAACAAGTTGGTCGAAATCGGGCAAGTCAGGAAATGATGCCACAGCAAACTGGGTAGAACTTAATTTGCTGACGGACATTACAAACCGATGGACTCTCTCGCAGGATCAAAATGTCGTGGGATGGAATGGCTCAAGCAATACTGCGTGGGAAACGGCAGGTAATTGGACTATCATCCAAGGGTCGCCAAGCACCCCGCCGGGAAGCGGCGACGTTGCACAGATTGGAAGCGTTGCGTTCACGAATCAACCCGCCATTACATCCGCAGTGAGTGTGAAATCTGTTCAGTTTGGAAGCGCACAAGCTGTAACGTTGACGTTGGGTGCAAGCGGATCGTTAACAACAGGCGGCAACATTTCCGGTTCGTGGAGCGCGAATGCAAATCATACGATCAGCGTTGGCTCTCAAACGATGACGATAGGAGGCGATGTTACACTGAGTGATGGGACTTCGAATCACACCATCAATCTCAGCATTGGGACAGGAGCCGTGAATGTTACAGGAAGCGTGTCGGAATCAGGCGGAGCGAACATTACGTTTAGCGGCGCAGGGAATTTGAACATTGGAACTGATTTCAACTACACGAGTGGAACGTTTACAGCAAGCACAGGCACAGTGAAATACAACGGCACTGCAGCACAAACAATTGGAGGAGTGACCTATTACAATCTTACCGTTGATAAGACTGCAGGCATTGCGTCCATTTCTTCAGCGACAACAGTGAGCAACAACCTCACTCTTTCGACGAGTGCGAGCGTGAATGTCAGCGCGTTACTCTCCGTTACGGGAAATGTCACGATCAATTTAGGTACGACGTTGAACGGAAATATCTCAACGATCTCCGTCGGGGGCAATTGGGTGAGGATCGGAACATTCACTGCAAGCTCAGGAACCGTGATGTTCAATGGAACCGGCACGCAGACCATTGACGCATCTACCTTCAATAATCTGACGATCAATAAAGCAAGTGGAATTGCCTCTCCGAACGGCAATCTCACCATCAACAGCAATTTGACAGTCTCTGGCGGCACGTTTGATATTGCGGCATTGACGACTAACCGCAGTGCGGTGGGTGGAACGTTCACTCTTGCGGCAGGAACAACTCTGAAACTTTCCGGTTCCAATAATTTCCCCGCGAACTATTCAACGTATAGCCTCAGTAGCACGAGCACGGTAGAATACAACGGCACGGGGACACAAACCGTTGCCGCTGTGACTTACGGAAATCTCACGTTCACGAATGGCGGAGCCAGTGTGAAAACTCTTTCCGGCGCAGCAACAACTGTCAACGGTAATCTTGCAATCAACGCGAATAATTCTTTGAGTGACGGTGGATTCCAGATTACAGGAAATGCATCGGGGACGATGACGATGGCGGCAGGAACAACATTA
>JANONI010000318.1:0-10633 GCA_031420755.1 Bacteroidota bacterium
AATCTTTTCCTGTCGAAGATGTTCCCGAAATAATATCGGCATGTGCGCTGATGGATGATAACATAGAACCTTGCATTGCATAACCAACCATTGCTGCCGCTGTATAAGCGGAAACATTCGCCCCTTTATTCGATCCGAGCTGATAGGCAGCTTCAACATCGTACGAAAGAGCATCCATTTTTCCTTTTATCAATCCGCCGATTGTTGTGAAGCCGTAATCAATAGTATCGGGCTTTGAATAATTTTGATTTCGTTCATGCAGCACATAAAAATCGAACGGAAAATTTTCGATAAACTTTAAGGTTGAATAAAAACCATACAATGCAATACCCGCATCATATTTATAAGCAGTTCCCGCAGCATTCACCGAAGCCGGCGCAGAATTACTATCCTTTACATTCATTGCAAGAAAATCAACGGAAATTTTTTCGCACTCATGCCGAACAACAAGTCCGTCGAACGCGCGACCAACATTGCTCCAGCCAATACCGCCGACAATACGTTCGCTGCCGTACGCAAGCACCATACGACCAAGCTTTACAGAAAGAGGTAATTGAAAGAGCGAATCAATTTTCACGTATCCTTCATACAAATCCATGTTTCGTTGATTGGAAACAGTTGATGCTTCCTCTCCGAAGGTGCGAGAGTCTTGCATTGTTAGTTTCACCATTACTTTTTCAAACGGGTTTGCTTCTGCGCCAAGACGAATGCGGGAAAGCGTGTACAGATTCATTGGCGTTTTAAGATTAAAATCTCTTCCATCGGCTTCGCTGCGGAAGCGTGCTTCACCCGACCATTTGATCGGAAGTTCTTGCGCGTAAAGCATTGTTACAGCAAGAAGAACAAGTGCAAATATTTTTTTCATGTTTTTTTTCCTTTAGAGTTTATGTGTGGTTTAGTTTTGTAGAGATAACATCTCTACAAAATTTATATTTTTATCTTTCAGAGATATCTGAAAAACTACAAATAATATTGTAACCGCAACCTTAAGGTTGCGAAAATAAATCAAATGAGGTTTTTATTACGCACGTATAAAACGTGCGGTTACATTTTTCGAGATGTCCTTTCAATCATTCGGTCCATATTCTGGAACTGATCCCCTCGCGTGATTATAGAGCGGCGAATCTAATTGTTGAAATCGAAATCGATACTCTTCCTTCGACACGGAATTCTTCCAATATCCCGTCAACATTCCAAGTCCGGTAATTGCAATAAACACGCCGACGATCAGTGTTCCGAATATCCATGGCGCGACGGATGCAGATTTTTTTGTGGACCGAAGAACAAGCGTTTCTTTTATCGGACATTCTTCAACGCATAGCATACAGCTTGTACATTCATCGCTCCACACCTGCCCGACTGAGTCGTTCAGGCGGGACTGCCCAATCTTGTGTAATTTGATATTGGAAGGACAAACTTTTGTGCAGAGTTCGCAATCAATGCAGGTTTCTTTTATGCGCGTAATTCGGAACGGAGAAAACAAACTGGTAATGCCGAGCAGCGCACCGTACGGACACAGAAATCTGCACCAAAAATTTTTGATGACCACCGAGAACAGCATTAAGATAATAATTGTCCAAAGCGCAAATTCGGAAATCTCGGCGAAGAAGATATACATTTTTATATCGGCAACTTTGTTGTACGGACTGTTGATGAAGATCTCTAAGTCAGTTACGCTCATGGCGGCAATCGAAAAAACAAAAAAGAAGAGGAGCAGATATTTCAACGAACGTAAAGGATAATCCAGCCATCGCCAGACAACAATGTTTCGTTTGAAGAGTTTTTGCCCGAGCATCCACAACGATTCGCTTAATGTTCCAATAGGACACATCCAGCTGCAGAACGCTTTTTTTAGGATTATGCTTGCCGCAATAATTGCAATCAAGATCACCGAGCCGGCAGGATGGATGGTGTTCAGCGTTCCGCTGTACATCCAATGTACAATTCCCATCAACGCGCTAATTGGAAGAAATCCTTCAACGCCGGGCGGACGTTCTACGTATGATGCAATTCCTTCCGACATTCCCCATTGCATGAAAAGATAAAACTCAATTCCGATCCACGCGCAGAGCAACACAAATGCTAATTGCACCGATGAGCGAAAAAATTGCGAATCGTTTTTTAATCGGTCAACGAGTCGTTTATACCACGGAAGGGAAATATCCGCTTTGAATTTTTTCCTTCTCATTTCTTTTGGAATTTTTTTTACGGAAGAAGGAACACCGTTGGACTCGGAGTTATTTGTCTGATTATTGGTTGTAGGCGTTGCAATAGTAAAATTGTTATTCATATACGTAATGACTTGATTGCTAAATATAAAATATTGAACGGAAAAAGGTTGCACAGAAAATTGAATTGCAGTTTAACGACACGTACCAATGGTGGTTAGTGTCGTCAGAGATTACCTTCCAACATATCCTTCTTTTTTAATGTTTTTTCCTATATCGAGAATATTTTTTTTATTTAATGAAGCAAAGAATGTTTCTTTGGTCTCTTTCCATTCGTAGTGCATTGGGCACGGTTCGGACTTGCTGCATTCTTTATACCCAAGAACGCACAAATTCATAACATCCGGTCCATCAACAGCCAAAACAATGTCCATTAAGACAATTTGCCCTGCCGGTTTTGCAAGCCAAAATCCGCCGGTAACACCTTTCATGGAATGCAGCAATTTTTTGCGCGATAATTTCTGGAATATCTTGCCGAGAAAATGGAACGGAATTTTCAGATGCGTCGAAATTTCTTTAATGGTCGTCAACTGACCTTCTTTTTTTTGTGCAAGGTAGATTATAGATTGTATCGCGTATTCACATTGCCTGCTGAAAAAAACTGACATACCATCCTCGTTTCTTACATTGGTTAGACAAGCGGTGGAGCTTGTCGTCGGTCAGACGATGATCGCCTGACCGATAAAAGTAATTTACATATACGATTGTAACGCCTTCATATAATTTGCCCGTTCAAATGAAGACGGATCGGCAACCGATTTGTGACTCATACTTCCGCGCATATCGTTAAAAGATTCATATTCGTGTTCCACCATCCATTGCTGAACGCCCGTAAGCACTTCACGGATCTTTCGTGGACCATGACGAAGCAATGCCGAGCACATCATTGTTACATTTGCGCCCGCCATAATTAATTTCAAAACATCTTCTGCAGTATGAACGCCCGTTGTTGCGGCAAGATCGGCATTGATCTTTTTATATAAGATACCGATCCATCGCAGCGGCAGCCGCAGCGAATCCGAACTGCTGAGTACAACGCCCGGTTCTACATTTAACGTGTCGAGATTGATATCGGGTTGATAAAAACGATTGAACAATACAAGTCCGTTCACACCAATATTATCAAGACGTTTTGCAACATTGGCTAACGATGTAAAGAACGGTGACAGTTTTACCGCAACGGGAATGGTAACCTGATTGCGCACGTCTTTCACAATATTCAGATATGATTGTTCAATGTCGTCGCTGCTCATCTTCGGATCGGTGGGAATGTAATAGATGTTCAATTCCAACGCATCAGCGCCGGCTTGTTGAATCAGCTTTGCATATTCCACCCATCCGCCATCCGTTACGCCGTTAATGCTGCCGATGATTGGAATAGAAACGGCTTCTTTCAATTTCCGAATGTGATTCAAGTATTCATCCGGTCCGCTGTGGTATTCATGCGCTTCGGGAAAATATGACGTAGCTTCAGCGTAACTTTCCGAATGAACGGTAAGATGATGATACAATTCTTTTGTTTCATGACGAATCTGTTCTTCGAAGATGGAATATAATACCACCGCCGACGCGCCGTAATCTTCCATTAAACGAACACTGCCAACAGTGCGCGACATTGGCGATGCGGATGGAACGATTGGATTTTTGAGATTCAGTCCGAGATAGCTTGTTGATAGATCCATTACATTATTCTCCTTATGAGTATAGTTGCCAATTTTCATTTCATCAGAATCATTCGTTTTGTGTGAATAATATTTCCAATTGATAATTTATAAATGTAATTACCGCTTGATACACTGCTTGCATTCCACGTTATTGAATGATAACCTGCATTCATTTGTTTATCAGCGAGTCTTGAGACTTCTCTTCCGAGCATATCATAGACAATCAGTTTCACATGAGTTGATCCCATAATTGCAAAACGAATTTCTGTCGTCGGGTTGAAAGGATTTGGAAAGTTTTGGCTGACCGAGTATTCACTATCAGTTTTTTCTAAAGAAACTGTTTTTCAATTGTATTTTGGTCAGCTATTTTTGCTGAACCCCCGACTGAAACGTAGACTATATTTGATGTTCTATAATTATTCAACGCATCACGCACGACACATTTTACTTCAAAGTCAGTACATGCACCGCGGGTAAATGTTTGACTATTGGTTCCAGATTGGAACCAATTCCCACAGGGTGGCGCTAAAGGCTTGATATCACTACTACTTGTTTGAAGGGAAATATCGCAAGGAACGTAGTAGTACCATTGGTAATAATAGGGTGATGTCCCACCTGCTACACTTGCTGTCCATGTTCCTATTTGACTACATGCTAAATAAGTTGGTCCTGAAATGGAAACCGAAAATGAACTTGTTATATTGAGTGTTACAATAATTCTTTCATATTGCCGGTTGGAAACCTGACTTGCAGCGACTGTAATTTCATCAGTATATGTTCCAGGGGCAAGTCCAGAAACATTAACTGATGCTGTAACTGAAACAGGTGTAGTGCCAGAAACGGTACCGCTTGCTGGAGAGAAAGTAAGCCAATTCTGAGTTTTGCTCGCGTTCCAATTTAGAGTATTATCAATCTGGAACGCTTGCCACACCCCGTTAGAAATTGAAAATGTTTGTGAACTGGGATTGCCCCCGCCGTATTGTGTAGAAAATGTTAGTGATGAAGGCGATACAATTATTGGATGGTAAAGCGCATAGTAGCGAGGATACCAATTATTGAAATTTGAATCTTCGCGACAGTACCTTGATCCTTGTATCCCTCCGCAAATCAGAGCATCTCTTGTCCTGTCAACACAGTTACGAACGGTTATTGTAACATCTAGACAGTTGTTGTTAATGTCGCCAACACTTGAAAGGTCTTCAGCATATTGACCTTCTGCTTGAAAGTTATCACAGCAGTACTTAGTAGGTGAAAGTATTTCCTTTGGAGTTTGAGCATTAATATTTGTTAATACACACAACCAAATAATAAACAGAGTAATAGTTTTCATAATATTTCTCTTTCTATTTTATCCATTGACAATATTGCCAATTAACAATAAACGTTATTTGATCATCTATATCTTTCAATTTTTGGAAGCCAGTTCCATCAGTGCCAACAACATACAGAGCAAAAGTTTTATCTTGATTTGCAGTACCAAAAATTGCAACATGTTTTCCATCTGGTGATGGAGTGGTTGCGGGAAGAGTTTTGAATCCTTTTGCAAGCAATTTTGTATCAAGTGAATTCGATAGCGACACAGCGTAAACTTCATAACTATTCGTCGCAGTATTCATTCCTACACAAATTAATCTTCCATCCGAAAGCCACGAGGATCCCTGTGGTGTTATCTGAGATCCACCAACACTTATTTTTTGGAAAACCCGGCTAACAATATCAAGGACAAATAAACCGCCTGTTGTACCAATAAATTTGCCTGTTGTATCGTAAATTGCTTCGCCTATTTTTTCATAAGCAATTTTTCGAGAATCTTGCGACCAAGACGGAAGAGAACTGGGCAATCTGTCCCCCACAAGATCTTGCAAGACTTGATTAGAGCCATCTGACGACGTAAAATAGAGCGAGTAGCTAAATGGCGGTTTGGAAGATAGCCGTCCCACGAAAGCAATTGTACTTCCATCTGGCGACCACCGTGGCATTACAGATGCTTGAAGTGAAGCAGTATCAGTTACGATGCGTAGATTGTTGCCATCGTGATTCATAACATATAATGCTACTTTGATTGTCGGATGATATATAACTCTATTGAAAACAATTGAGGAACCATCCGGAGACCAATCAGGCCAACTATCTGTAAAAGATGAAGATGGTGTGAGATTGGTTGGAATGTTGTCTGTGAGATTGACTTTAAAGATATCAATCATCCCTGGTAACGAGCCAGAGTAAGCGATCTCAGTACCATCAGAATTTACTCGCGGTTCATCACCGTTGGTAACAACGGGTAAAAGTGATAATGCAGACGAATTCAAATCCACCACATAAATGCCGGAAAGACCCCCCCTTTGCGGGTTGAAAACTATTTTCCCAGATAAGTCCCAGTTCGATGGGACAACGCTGTTATCTTTTTTACAGCCTAAATTTTCCAAAATCAAAACAGTAAGGAAGAAAACCACAAACCTATTTTTCATTGTAAACCTCCGTTCGTAAATCCGCAAGACAATTTCATATTACTCGTGTTTTGGAAGTATTAATGTGCGTTAGTTGCATCTGCCGGCGTTGAATAATTCATTGCCGCCAGTTGTTCGTAGAATCTCCATTTTTTCATCACATCTTCTTGTGCTTCTCTCATCAACCGTTTTGCTTTTTCCGGATCCATTTTTGTCAGCATCTTAAATCGGATTTCGTTGTAAGCAAAATCTTCTAATTTCACTTTCGGCATTTTTGAATCGAGTTGGAACGGATTCTTTCCTTCTTTCGTCAACGCCGGATTGTAACGGAACAACGGCCAATGTCCGGAATCGACCGCCAATTTTTGCGCATTCATTCCTTTGGTCATATTAATTCCGTGCGCGATACAATGACTGTAAGCAAGAATAAGAGACGGACCGTCGTACGCTTCCGCTTCCGAAATTGCTTTCACCGTTTGAAGATCGTTCGCGCCCATTGCAATCTGCGCTACGTACACATTTCCGTAGCTCATTGCAATTAAGCCGAGATCTTTTTTCCCGGTAGGTTTTCCGCCGGCGGCAAATTTAGCAACTGCGCCGCGCGGTGTCGCTTTAGACATTTGTCCGCCGGTGTTGGAATAAACTTCTGTATCCATAACAAGAATGTTTACATTCCGCCCCGATGCAATCACATGATCTAATCCGCCGAAACCGATATCGTACGCCCAGCCGTCGCCGCCCATGATCCATACACTTTTTTTCACCAACGCATCTGCGAGCTGCGCCAATTGTTTTGATTCGGGCGTGCTGATATTTTTCAGCATTTTTTTTAATTCTTTCACTCGTTCACGCTGTTCGTAAATTTCCATTTCATCGCTTTGAACCGATGAAAGAAGTGCATTCACAAAACCTTCGCCTAATTGCGGTATTAAGTGAACGAGAAGTTCGCGCGCAAATTCTTCTTGTTTGTCCAGCGATAACCGGAAACCGTAACCGAATTCTGCGTTATCTTCAAACAGCGAGTTTGACCATGCCGTTCCGCGACCGTCGGAATTTTTTGCCCAAGGTGTTGTCGGAAGATTTCCACCATAGATCGATGAGCAGCCCGTTGCGTTTGCAACAATAGTTCTGTCGCCGAACAATTGACTGACAAGTTTCACGTACGGAGTTTCACCGCAACCGGTGCAAGCACCGGAGAACTCGAAGAGCGGCTGTAAGAATTGTGTTCCTTTAATTGTTTTTACATCAACAGTGCGGCGGTCAGCTTCGGGAATGGAAAGGAAATAATCCCAATTCTTCTTTTCCTGTTCGCGGATTGCGGGCTGCGGCATCATGTTCAACGCTTTGTATCTTGTCTCTTTTTTATTCTTTGCCGGACACACTTCTACGCAAATTCCGCATCCGGTACAATCTTCCGGTGCAACCTGAATGGAATATGCTTGCCCTTTGTATTCGTTTCCTTTATACGGCATGTGTTTAAACGATTCCGGCGCGCCTCCGGCAAGCGCATTGTCATACACTTTAATACGGATGGTTGCGTGCGGGCAAACAAGCGCACATTTTCCACATTGGATACACCATTCCGCATCCCACACGGGAATTTCTGACGCAATGTTTCGTTTTTCCCACATCGTTGTGCCAACTGGGTACGTACCATCAATCGGCAATCGGCTAACAGGAATTGAATCTCCCTGTCCGGCGATCATTTTTGCCGTAACATTCTTGATAAAATCCGGAGCATGGTTGGGCACAACGGGTGGAAAGGTTATTGTACTTGTTAATTCATTTGGGTAATCAACTTTGAATAGATTCTCTATCGTTCCATCAACCGCAGCATAATTCATCTTTACAATGTCTTCGCCTTTGTTGCCGTAGGTTTTTTTAATGGAAGTTTTGATTGCGGTAATTGCATCTTCTTTCGGTAGTACGCCGGAGATCGCAAAGAAGCAAGTCTGCATTATGGTGTTCACACGCGAACCCATTCCCGTTTTCACGGCAACGGCGTTTCCATCAATCACATAAAAATTCAATTTCTTTTTGATGATCTGTTCCTGTACTGTCATCGGAAGATTATTCCAGACACGCTCTTTCGGGAAAGGAGAATTGAGAAGGAATGTTCCGCCATCAATAATGGAAGTGAGCATATCGAACTTCTCTAAGAACGGCCATTGATGGCAGGCAACGAAGTTTGCGCGCGAGATCAAATAGGTAGAGCGGATTGGGCGCGGACCAAAACGTAAATGGGATACGGTGGTTGAACCAGATTTTTTTGAATCGTAAACGAAATATCCTTGTCCGAAGAATTTTGTTTCTTCACCGATAATCTTGATCGAATTTTTGTTTGCGCCAACCGTTCCATCGGCGCCAAGACCGTAAAAGAGTGAGCGAATAACATCATTTTTTTCCGTGGTATAGTTCGGATCGTATTCCAAACTTGTATGGCTAAGATCGTCATTGATACCGATCGTGAAATGATTCTTCTGTTTTTCTTTGGAAAGCTCGTCGAATACTGCCTTCACCATTGCCGGTGTAAATTCTTTTGACGACAATCCATATCTGCCGCCGATCACTTTTGGATACGCTTTGAACTTCGATTCGCCGGTTGTGTGCATTTCGTGCAACGCAGTAATCACATCTTGATACAATGGTTCGCCTGCACCGCCCGGTTCTTTTGTTCTATCGAGTACCGCAATAGATTTTGTAGTAATGGGAAATGCTTCAATGAAATGCTTTATCGAAAACGGACGGAACAAACGGATCTTTACGACGCCGATCTTTTCTTTTTTTTCTAACAACGCATCAACTGTTTCATGAACACTTTCCGAACCGGAACCCATCAACACAATTACACGCTCAGCATCCGGTGCGCCATAATAATCGAACAGATGATATTGTCGTCCTACAATTTTCGCAAATTGATCCATCGCTTTTTGCACAATGGCGGGGCAGCGATCGTAAAATGGATTTACTGTCTCACGAGCTTGAAAATACACATCCGGATTTTGCGCCGTTCCGCGGACAACCGGATTTTCCGGTGTGAGCGCACGTAACCGATGCTGTGTGATCAGTTCATCATTCATCATTGCTTTAATATCGTCAATCGCTAATTCTTCTATCTTCATCACTTCATGCGACGTTCGAAATCCGTCGAAGAAATGAATGAATGGAATGCGTGATTCAAGTGTTGCCGCCTGAGAGATCAACGCGAAGTCCATTACTTCCTGAACATTGTGCGAGCACAACATTGCCCATCCTGTAGATCGCGTGGACATCACATCGCTGTGGTCGCCGAAAATGGAAAGACCTTGTGCAGCTATTGAACGAGCAGAAACATGAAATACGGTTGAGGTTAATTCGCCGGCAATCTTGAACATGTTCGGGATCATTAACAACAGACCTTGCGATGCAGTAAATGTTGTGGTGAGCGAACCGGTTTGTAATGCTCCGTGCACTGCGCCCGCAGCACCTCCTTCGCTTTGCATTTCGGCAACGATCGGCACCGTTCCCCAAATATTTTTCTTTCCTTCGGATGACCATTGATCGCACCATTCGCCCATATTGGATGAGGGCGTGATGGGATAGATTGCGATTACTTCATTTGTTTTATGTGCTACATACGCGGCGGCTTCGTTACCGTCTATATTTACCATTTCTCGTTTTATTTCGGACATATTAAAAGACTCCAGACTATTTCAAAAAAATTGTGCTGCTGACTGATTATAGGCGTTCCCGTTATTTCGTTCGTTCGGGAATTCGGTATTGCAATGTGTTGCGAGTTAAACTGACCACACAACTGCAAATACATTGCCAGATTGATTGTGATGGAATTACACAGAATTTGAGGAATTCAGCGATTTTCAGCAGGTTTTTATTAGCCAATTTTCAGTTGTAGGAATATCGGATTTCGGAGTCTTATTTGTAGGAAAGGAAAGAAGATGGAGATTTCTATTTGAAAGAGGGGAAACACGATAAATTTATCCTTTGATTCGCAAAAGAAATTTTTTTTGTAATTGGAAGGACTGAATTAATGAATGAGTCTTTTGTACGCAATCTCAATATGATGTGGTTTCATGAGTTGCTTTTTGCGAGTTGTCCAATTGTGTATTTCTGATTGGATTTGTTCGATGGTATAGTCGGGAAAATTTTTCATAATAAAATCTACCGTTGCGAGTAATTCTATTCCATACGGAGATTCAAATCCTTCAATCAACAACAGAACTTTTTCTATTCGTTCTCTTTGTTCTTGAGTCAATGTTCCTTTAACGTATGCTTCAACCATAGAAAGTTTTTCTTC
>JANONI010000319.1:0-1989 GCA_031420755.1 Bacteroidota bacterium
TTTGGATTGGGGAGGAATCGGCGGCGGACTTTCAAATTATCTTTCGTATGGCGATCTGCCGATGAACGGGTACGCGGATATTTCCAAATTTAAATTTCCGCGCGGAATAATTTTGAATCGTGATGTTTCAAAAGTTCATCCGGTTGACGGCAAAGATGCGGAACAAATTCAGGAATTTATTGCTCACTCGTGGTACGAATATTCCGATGGCGATGCGAATGGAAAACATCCATGGGTTGGCGAAACAAAATTAAATTACACCGGACCGAAACCGCCGTACGATCATCTGAATGTTGAAGGAAAATACAGTTGGCTCAAAACTCCGCGATGGAAAGGTCAAGCGATGGAAGTTGGACCGCTCGCCCGCGTTCTTGTTGGCTTTGCATCCGGGCGAGAAGAATTTGTTGATGTCGTCAAAGGCGCATTGAAAACTCTGAATGTTCCCGTTGGCGCACTTTTCTCAACACTCGGCAGAACTGCCGCTCGCGGGTTGGAAACAAAACTTGTTGCCGGATGGTCGAAAGAAATCTATCAACAATTGTTGAGCAACATTAAGAATGGCGACACGCGCACATTCAATAATGAAAAATGGGATCCAAACACATGGCCTGCCGAAGCGAAAGGTGTCGGATTAACGGAAGCACCGCGCGGCGCACTTGCTCACTGGATTGTTATCAAAGACAAGAAGATTGAGAATTATCAGTTGGTTGTTCCGAGCACGTGGAATGCTTCTCCGCGCGATCCGAGTGGTCAGATGTCTGCTTATGAATCTGCATTGATCGGCACGCCGGTAAAAAATCCGGAGCAGCCGCTGGAAATTTTGCGAACAATTCATTCATTCGATCCGTGCTTGGCGTGCGCAGTTCACGTGTACGATGAAAAAGGACGGTACGTTCATCAGATCAGTACATTTTAGGAGGCGATGATGGATAAAAAAATGGTTCGTCGAATTTATGTGTGGCAATTGCCGGTGCGTCTGTATCATTGGGTGAATGCGTTGAGCATAACCATACTTGCAATTACCGGTTACCTTATCGGTAATCCAATCGCCTTGCAAACAAGCGCGGAAGCATCGTTCAGCTATTGGTTCGGCACAGTACGATTCATTCACTTTGTTGCCGCATTTTTCTTTTTCTTTAATTTTCTTTTTCGGATCTACTGGGGATTTGCCGGCAATCGATTTTCGGATTGGAAAAATTTTATTCCGTTCCACAAAGGACAATGGAAAGAAATGAAAGATGTTCTTCGTATTGATATTCTTCATGCCAAAGGGAAACCGCTGGAATCAATCGGACATAATGCGCTGGCAGGATTTACATATTTTATTACATTTCTCGTTTTTCTTTTTCAATCCATAACCGGGTTTGGAATGTATGCGGCAATGAGCACGTCGTTTCTTCCTCAACTGTTCAGTTGGATTGTTCCGTTGATGGGCGGAGATTTTGCCGTGCGCCAGTGGCATCATATTTCGATGTGGTTCTTCATCATCTTTTCTATGATTCATGTCTATCTGGTATTTTATCACGATTATGTTGAAGGACGCGGCGTTACCTCTTCGATGGTTGGCGGATGGAAATTTATAGAAGAAGAGCGTGACAAGTAAATAGTTTTCGTTGAAAATAGAAAACGCTTCAAGGGTTTTTCTTGTAACTGATGTTGCGCAAAGCCGATTATTCCCTAAAGCGGGACATTCGGGCATGACGTTATTCGGGATTTACTCTTTAATTCAGTATGTATTAAAAACAACGCTGAGTAGCGAGTTAAGCGTGCCTGCACGCCGAAGTAAGTTACGGCACTCAGGCGTGGAAAAAAAATCCGCACAAGTTGGCGCGGAAAGATGCAGATGCTCGGTGGACAAATGAGCCATATGCTCATAAGCCTTTGGCTTAAAAGAACGGACGAAGTGATTATGGCTATAAAAATCACATCAAAACCGATGAGAAAAGTAAACTGATAGATGCTTATACTGTAATCCGCCTTAGGCGGACG
>JANONI010000320.1:0-9806 GCA_031420755.1 Bacteroidota bacterium
GTAAAATGCGATCGGGTCTTCCCTGATCAATAATGGGATGCAAACCTCCGATCGCCAACACGATTGCTGTTATCACTTCTGCCATTCGTGTTATCGGACGACGCCATTCTGCTTTCGATAATCGAAGAATGGCGGAAATCAGCGTTCCCGCATGACTGATGCCGATGAAAAAAACAAAATTCACGATATAAAAACCCCACGTAACCGGTTGATTCATTCCTGTTACACCTAAGCCGTCGCGGACTTGTGTGATGTACATATACACTGCCCACAAAAACACGGTAAATAAAATTCCTGAAAGGATATAAAATCCTTTTCCTGTTTCATAGATGGGACGGAAAAGAGTTGCGTCGGGATCGTGTTCATAACCGGTAAATTTGGCCATCACGCTTTCCTTTTCGATAGATAATATACTTTGGGTTCGATGCCGTGTTCCTCCATCACTCGGGATGCGCGATAACTGCGTGCAAGTTTATATACAATACTTTCTTTATTTTCGATATCTCCAAAATAAATTGCATCAGCCGGGCAATTTTCTCCGCATGCAGGAACATACTCTCCGTCACGAATTGGTCTCTCTTCAATGTCAGCGTCTTCTTTCACTTTCAACAATCGATGTGCGCAAAACGAACATTTTTCAACGACACCGACCATTCGTTTCGAAACATCGGGATTGAAACATGTCGTCGCTCCATCAAGCCATTTCGGTTCTCCCCAATTATAAACTTTTGATGTAAACGGACAAGCAACCATACAGTAACGACAACCGATGCAGCGATGATATATTTGTGCGACCAATCCATCTTCGTTACGATACGTTGCCCGCACGGGGCATACTTTTGTGCAGGGCGGATTATCGCACTGAAAACATGGTTTGGGCATTCTTTTTACATGAATAGTTGGATATTCGCCTTCATACGTCGTTATCATATCCATCCAAAACATCGAGCGCCCTTGTTGAGCTTCAACGGGATCAACAATCGCAACATTATTTTCTGTTTTACATGCTGTCATGCATGCACCACATCCCGTACATTTATCCAGATCGATTACCATCGCCCATTTTGGCATTGCGTATATTCCTTTTATTAAACGACAACAGATATTTTAACTTTTGTTGCTTCCGTTGCTGGTTTCCCGTTGATCGTATCGTATTGATTTAAAAGAATGGAATTGGGGTTCACCCCAACATTTTTCGCATATCTTCCGAATGAAGTGTGCCCCAGACCGAATGGAATTGCCACGACGTTCGGCATAATGCCGGGAAGAAGTTTTGCCGTAACTTTTACGCTGCCGAGCGATGATTCCACCCAAACTACCATGCCATCGCTAATTCCGTGCTTGGCAGCAGTTTCAGGGTGAATTTCAACCCATGTGCGCCAATATTCTTTCACCATATATCCAAACATTTCCTGCATCATGGGAAGACTTGAACCTTCTCCATTGCGATTTGCCATTACTTGAAAGGTTATCAGAAACAGGGGAAAATCGTCTTTGTGAGCCAGAGGCTCATCAGCCTTTGGCTGAATAGAAACTGCTTCGTAATGAGGCAGCAACACTTCATCGCCGCGAGCTGAGATGTGTAATGCGTTCAACACTGTATCGAGATCCTTGGATAATCCTTTTCCTCTTTTTTTCTCAATAAGCGAATCGATTACACTCTTTAATTTTTGTGAATAAAATTCAAATTTTCCTGAAGGAGTCTGAAAAATCTGTTTCCATGATTTTGGCTTGCGGATTGGATTCCACCACCCGCCTTGATCGAGAAGTTCAACCCAGAATTCTTCGTATGAGCTGTACCGTCCGCTCTGCCATCCGCGTTGTTGAAGATATTCAAGCCACAATCGTTTCATTCCTTCGGTAACAATCGCGCCTTCACCCGAATCGTAAACACCCTTTATTGTATGACGAAGTTCCTCTTGGTAATTTGCAAAAGGAAAAGAAGATGATACCGTTCCACCAATTCGTTTTGCAATATCAATAAGGACATCGCCGCAGTGACGCGTATCGTATAATGGTGCGACGATAGGTTGTTGAATTCCAACGTGCGTAAATCCTACCGATGGCACGTTTGAAATCTCATTCCACGTTTCTAAAAACGTATGTTCGGGAAAAACAAAATGCGCGTGCTCAGAAGTTTCGTTAATGATGGAATCGAAACTTACAACGAGTGGAATTTTTTTCAAAACACTTTCGAAATCGCGATGGTTGAGTGTCTGGAACAGCGGATTCCCTTTGTAAAGAAAAAGGAGACTGATAGGATATGGATGATCGGCAAGAATGTTTTTTGCGAAACTTTCAATCGAAAACTTAGCGAGAGGGAAAACACCTTCCGATGAATGCGCGACCGATGCTTGTTTATTCCCCTGTTTTGCGATTGCATCTTCATGATATTGGGGGAGTTTTGCAAATGGAGATTCATCAACGAAAAAAGTTCCACCTTCTTTTTCAAAATTACCCAAGAGCGCATTCAAACTGTGAACCGCCATTTGTGTATATGTTCCGTTTGTATTATCGAGCGTCCCTTTTCCACCAATCACGAGCGATTGTTTTGTATTTCCTAATTCTCGTCCAAGTTCAAGAATCGTTTTACTCGGAATACCGGTTATTTCTGAAACTCGTTCTGGAAAGTAGTTCTTCAATACCAAACTTTTGAAACCAGTGTGTTTTCCTCCCAACGGGTCAATCCAGTCATCGAATCCAAACGAATGTTCCTTAATAAACTGTGCGTCGTACAATTCTTCTCGAATGAGAATGTAGGCAACACCCAATGCCAATGCACCGTACGTTCCCGGTTGAATTGGAATCCACCGATCGGCATTCGATGCCGTAAGACTCATTCGTGATTCAATTTGAATATATCGAGTTTGACGTTCCTGATGATGACTGTACAGTTTGGTGTAATAGATTGGCGAGTAACCCTCTTCCAAAAAGTTTGCACCAAAACTGACAATGAGTTTTGCATTTGCGAAATCGTATGCGGGAATTTGTGAATGTCCGTGCAGAAGCGAATATGGAACTGCATCGTTTTGCGTGGAGGAGAATTGATAATAGTTCGGAGAACCGTACGCTTTCATAAACTGTGCGATATGATCTCGCATCAGTCCGCGCTCATCGCTTCCAAGAAACGCAACTTGATGTGCCTTCCCCTCGTTGCGAAGTTTTACAAGCGTCTCAGAAATTGCACCCAACCCTTCGTCCCAACTTATCGATTGCCATTTGCCGCTTCCGGAGTGTTCAACGCGTTTTATCGGTCCCTTCAATCGGTCGGGATTATACAAAGCGTGTAAGGAGTTTAATCCCAAAGAACACATTCCACCCTGATTCACTGGATAAATCGGATTCCCGCGGACATACACCGGTACGCTGTCTATCAGTCGCACTCGAATTCCGCATCCCCCGGGACATAAACTGCAAATAGAATTTTTCCACGTTTCGATGCCGGGACCATTACGCGCTATATCAATTAATGCTTCGGGAACATCGAAAATCTCGTTACAACCTAGAGCTCCGAGTGCTACCCCGCCGGATACACCACCGAATAATCTGATAAAGTCTCTTCTGTTAATTTCCATGCGAAGCATCCTTCGGATATCGTTTCATTTTTTTAGCGATGACAAGTGAGACAATCATTTGTAATTTTGTTGTTCTTGTGGCAATTGACACAATTATTCATCGTTACTTTAATTGCAGGGGAAGAAACCGGTAACGACATTTCAGCAACATTTCCATGACACGACAAACATTCCAGTGTTCCGCCGACGACATGCCGTCGATGAGAAAAGTATACATGATCAGGTACTTTATAAATTTGAATCCAAGGAATTTCTCTGTTCTCCGTTATGTATTTGAGAAGGATTTTTTCTTGCGGTGATTCAGAAATTGGTTCCCCCGAATGACACGTCTGGCAAGTTTCGAGCGTTGGAAAAGTTGCCCTTGCCATTGTTTCAACGTTCGCATGGCAGTCGATGCAACCCATACCGACCTTATCGATGTGAATTTTATGATTAAACGCGATCGGTTGAACAATATTATTATTGTTTCTAAAAAATAGTACGCTGGCAATAAAGATAATGAAAAGAGTTGCGGCTATCAGCGACAAAATGATGTTGCGTTTTTTGAAATATCTCATATTCAATAAGAACTATTGGCGATGTGAATTATTTACTGATGTTACGCAAAACCAAATCCCCTCTGTGCGAAAGCAAGAGCGTGAGGGGACAAAGGGGTGTGTTATTCTGTTGCGAGTTTCAAAAAAAAATAATGGAAAAACATGCTATTCAGCATTCCAACACACCCCTAACCCCTCTCGCCAACGCACACCTGTGTGCCGAAACACTTCGGTGTGCAGGCACAAAGCCACACACAGAGGGGAACGTTTACTGGAAAATTCGAATTTTGCGTAACATCAGTAATTTACAGTGATAACATTATTTGTAGTATTCTATTTCTTGCTCACTTTTCGAAGATAAGCGTACACATTGCGCATATCGTCAGTATCAAGAGTCGGCCATTTTTTATTTTGCGAGATGAACAAATCTTCCATTTCTGTTGCGTGATTCCACATCAGTTGAATCATCTGAATGGGAGAGCTAAACTGCTTTACCGTTGAAAGATTGGGTGCTTTACCTCCGCTCTTATGGCAATCAATGCATCCGTTTTTCACAAAAGTCCGTTCTCCTTCCACCTCATCACCCGGTTTATCTTCAAAACCAAGGAAATAAAGATATGCAATCAAATCTGCCATTTCGTTTTTTTCGAACCGAGGCCACTCAATGGATTCTTTATTCATTTGTGCCAACATCGCTGGTCCGTGGTTCCACATTGAACTCGCAACTTCTGTTACTCCTTTTCGCAAATCAATTCTTGAAAGATTTGGGGCGATCTTCTTTGCCTTCCCTTCAACCAGATGACAGTTTCCACACTTTTTGTTTTCGAAAACTTTCCTGCCGTTTGCAGGATCACCGGGTGCCATTCGAACCTCTGAACCCCCAATCGATGCTTGCCGAATATAGACAGTAATGTCGGCTACGTCTTGTCCAGAGAGTGTCGGGTATTTGATTCCCATTTTTTTTATCTGCTCATGCATTAGAGGATCATGATTCCACATAGCTTGGACAATAGAAATAGGAGAGGTCTCTTTTTGAGTACGATCTAAATCTGGTCCGGAAGATCCCCCGGTGCCGCCGACTTTGTGGCAGCTTATACAACCTTTCTTTTCTAACAATTTTTTCCCGTTCGCTACACTTCCCGGTTCACCGAGGTATCGAAGATAATAGAGAAATCCAAACAAATCGAGCATTTCGCTTTCAGAAAATTGTGGGCGATTTATACGGAGTTGCCGATATTTTCGATTCATTTGTGGAGTATGGTTCCAAATTGTAGAGGATAATTCCAGTATGCTGCCGAAATAAAGTTCTCGACTCAAATCGGGTCCTTCAGTTCCTCCATATCCCCCTATTGAATGACAGGACACACAACCTTTTTCTTCAAAGACAATTTGTCCTTTAAGAGGATTTTGTGGGAGTTTTATTTCTTGGGCAAAGAGAAATGAACTACCACAGAGGAAAACAAATAAAACGAGCGTTTTAGGTTTCATGTTGATCTTTCTCCAATTGTTTTTTAATGATTGATTTCCCTTTATGTAATCCGACAAAGACATAGGTGAGAATAGCTGCTAATGTAAGAAAAACGGGGATTGCAACGATGCTGATTCCTATGGATGCCTCAGGAACATCGTTAAGTTCAATTGCTAAGAAAAGAAGATTGAATATCCAGACGCTTATCAAAATAACAAAAATCCAGATGAGAGAAACGCTGGCAATCTGTGCGAAAAAGATAATATGCTGTCTGGTAGAACTTGTTGGGTTGGTCAATGTTTTACCTCTTGATTATAGGTACTGGTACGATGCCGCTGGCATCGAATCTCTTAAAATATCATTTCTATAAACTTATGATGCCTTTCCAAAGGAACACTTCGTGTCGGCATCGTTCTTTCATCTTGAAGGGATGTAACGTTTATAGCAAAATGAAAATACTATACGAAGTATGCTTCGCATCGTTTACTCACGACTGATTTTCTTGCGATTTTTCTATTCGACGAATCGTCAAATACAACGAAATTGCAAGAATCGTAATGATCACAGATGCAACCCCCAAACCCCATCGGCGATAATAATACTCATCGATTGCCTTCTGCCCATCGCTTTTCACAACTGATGCAACCGATAATCCCTTTCCGACAACTTCATTGAGTTTTTCAACATCAAAAGCATGAACCATTGTGCGTGATTGCAATCGAGATTGATTAATTTCGCGAAGTTTAAATTTCGATTCAGAGACTTCCATACCTTTTTGTTCTGCATCATTGATGAGTGAATTGGCTTCGTTCTTAAGGTGCTCTAGGCTAT
Source organism: Bacteroidota bacterium (assembly GCA_031420755.1). Lineage (GTDB taxonomy): Bacteria > Bacteroidota > Ignavibacteria > UBA10030 > UBA8401 > UBA8401. The sequence goes on from JANONI010000320.1 coordinate 6,411, forward strand.
CAATCAATTGTCTCATTATTTTTGCGGCTACATATCCCTTTGTATTTTGATCTTCTTGATGACATCGGCTGCACACCGCTTCAGATGAGACACCGAGAAGTTCATCAGTCGCGGAAACAATATCGTGATACCCGTGACACGTTTCGCATTCAGGAAAATTTTTTTTATCGAACGCAATTTTATGAGGACTTGAAGAAAATAAATCGGCATTCAATGCGTGGCACGTTCCACACACATTGGAAATTGATTCAACACCCAGCGGAACAGCGCCGTGATTTCCATGACAATCATTACAAGCAGGAGCGCCGGTATCATGTTTTTCAAGCAGCGCTTTCCCGTGAACACTTTTATTAAATTTATTCAATTGGTCGGTCGGTATTCCATACCCTTTCATGTACATGGAGTTTGCATGACATTTTCCACATGTCTCAGGAAGATTTTCCGCATAGACTTTCGATTTCACATCGTTTGATGCCCGAATATCATGACTCCCGTGACAACTTGCACATTGTGCAACTTTTACATCGCCTCGTGCATTTTTTATACCGTGAATGCTCGTGCGATATTTATCCAACTGATCAACCGGTAATTTCGGTTTATATTTTCGCATAAACGCAGCATCAGCATGACATTTCGTACATGTTTTTACAATCTTAGACGGATGGACCGGTGAAGCAGGATTCTTAGCTGAAACAATTCCGTGAGCGTTATGGCAAGTAGTACATTGGACGATGTGTTCCTTCCCCGAAGTTGAAAGTTTGCCATGCACACTCGTAGCAAGCATTTCTGCTTGGTTTCGTTGCAAATCTGATTTATAAGTCTTGACCATAGTTTGTGCATCCGAATGACACTTTGCACATACCGCATTGATATTATCTCCTTTCGGCACACCAATGAATCCTTTTTGTTTTGACATTCCCGCATCCATATCATCTGTTTTATCATCGCCGCCATGGCATCCCGCGCACGAAATTCCAATTTCGAAATGAACATCACGTTTGAATAATTCAGACGGTTTGTCGCCGAGTGTTTCGTGACACGTTAAGCACTCGTCCTTTTTTGATTGCAAAAAAACAAACTGCGGTGCGAGTACGAGTAAGAAAAGAATGAATGGTATTTTCACGCCAACCATCCAACGATCGTAAGAAGAATAATAAACATCATAACAAATAATCCAATATAATTGATGAAACGGTTTTTTTCGCCGCGGGAGCTTTTTTTATCCCAGAAAGGAACCATTGTCCAGAGCAATCCCGCAAGACCAAACGTTAAAACCCCCAAAACTTCACCGTCGAATATCCAGATATGTGCGGGTATATATTTTAGAGTTTGAAACATAAACATGAAATACCATTCCGGTTTTATTCCTGCAGGAGCAGGTGCAAATGCATCGGCTTTCTGTCCCAGTTCCCACGGAAAAAAAACTGCGAGAATTGCCAGGATGTTTAACACAATCAACCAAAGCAGGATATCGCGTAAAATAAAATTCGGGAAAAATGGCATCGTCTTTCGCTCTTTTGTAGTGTCCGTTTCATCTTCGATCGGTTCACTCATCCCTTGCCGTTGAACCAAAAGCAAATGAATGCCCAGTAAGACAGCGAATATTCCCGGGAATACTGCAACGTGAAAACCAAAAAATCTGGTCAACGTTGCGCCGGTAACGTCTTCACCTCCCCGAAGAAAATGCAATATAGGTTCTCCAATAATTGGAACCACGCCTGCAATATCAGTACCGACTTTGGTTGCGAAGAACGCGAGTTCATTCCATGGAAGTAAATATCCGCTAAATCCAAATCCTAAAATAATGAAGAACATGAACATACCGGTCAGCCACGTTAATTCTCGGGGTTTTCGATATGCTTTACCAAAGAATACGCTGAACATGTGGATCATCGCTGCCAAAACGAAGAGATTCGCTGCCCAACTGTGAATGGAACGAATGAGCCATCCGAATTCTACTTTGGACATAATAAATTGAATGCTTTCAAAAGCTAATTCTTCACTCGCTTTGTAATACAAAAGAAGGAGAATACCGGTAATCACCTGAATGATGAAAAGGAAAAGTGAAACACCGCCGAAATAATACCAGATCGAATGAGAATGAAGGGGGACATATTTTTTTCCCATAAACTGGATCAGACTATCCAATTGCACACGCTCATCGAGCCAATGATAAACTTTTTTTAAGAATGTATTCATACTTTTTTCGAGATTAAAACCTCATCCCCTTGCACCACAACTCTGTATTCATCCAATGGTCGTGGTGGTGGACCAGAGATGTTTCGACCGTTCAGATCATATTTTCCATTATGACAAGCGCACCAAATAGCGCCAAAATCTTTGCGATATTGAACCGTGCAATCCAAATGAGTGCACGTGGCAGAAAAAGCACGTAATTCATCATCAGCAGTTCTGATGAGTATCACCGGCTTGCTGCCAAATTTCACAATTTGTCCGGAATCTTTATCTATATCTTTAAGCAAACCTGCTTTTACACTGCTCACGACTACTTCCGTTTGCTTAGGGGGTTTAAGGTAAGCAAGAATTGGATATAGCACGGAAGCGACAAAGGCAAACAGCCCTCCCGTAAGAATATATTTTAGAAAATCGCGTTTGCTTTCATGGATTTCCGGTTTCGAACCTTCCACCATTGTATACTCCTTTTTATTCTGGATTGTGGCATTCGTTGCAATTCATTTCTTTCCACGCATCACCGATGTCAATCGGGTGTCGATATTCGACACCCGTCAATGATAATCGTAATTTATCTTTTTCAAACCTAATATAATCGGAAAAATTCAATAATATACAACGCAAAGATTGTGCAAAGATTGTGCCGTTAAATCCTTACAGAAAACCGCTAATTCAAGAGTTTTTAAGTCTATCGGGGCAGGATTTTTTCCAATTATAGGAAAATTGAGATTTCCTTCCAAAATTGAAAATTTTTTAAGGAAACTAGTACACTCGTCGGGAGTTCCTGCCCGACTGCTGATGCAGTCATGCAGGCGGGGAACCCGAAACCTTTTGCTGCTTTAGAATTTTTTGCAAGAATTTTCTTCCAGCAGAAGATTTCAAATACATTTCACGTTTTCTTGCTTCAATTAAACTTCCAACTTCTTCAGAATAAATTAGATCGAAAGGTTGTCTCGATTTTGTTGATCTAACTTTTCCTGTATTATGTTGTCTTAAACGTGATTTGATGTTTGAAGAATGCCAGTGTAATGTTCTCCATCTTTATGGCTTAACAAAACATAAACATGATAAATATTTTTGCCGTTAGTCATAACTAGTACACTCGTCGGGAGTTCCTGCCCGACTGCTGACCTGCACGAAAAGGCGTCACGCGGGAGCAGTCACGCTGGCGGGGAAAACGAAACCTTACGGTTGATGAAAATT
>JANONI010000321.1:0-1643 GCA_031420755.1 Bacteroidota bacterium
CAAAGTTCTTTTTCGTTTTCTTTGTGTGCGCGCGGACCATCGGCAGAAACATAAAGATATCGCGGCTGCAACTCATGTATCCGTTGGAATACTTTTTCGGTTGTGTCCGGACGATTGAAAATAAGAAAAAGGATAGGAGTGGTAAATGGTTGAGATGCCATATTTAATAAACATCCATACTGACTGATAAAATTATGTTGGGAAATGTCTTCTGGACTGCCTTACATAAAATACTAGGGAGCAAACCTTACGACTTTTTGAACAAACTCAAAAATCTTTTTACATAAGATCGATAGCGTGTTATAATGACACCGTCGTTAATTCCCCAAAAAACAACCATCATCTTTGCTGCCTCATAGACATTGGAGACACCAATAATGGACGAATCGGGAATACCAGAATATGCCGCACGCAGTGGAAACAGTTTAGAGAGTTCAAAGAGATATCTCCGAATTTTTGGCACGATCCTTCTTCCTTGCCGGTAAATATGGTTCACATTCAATTTGTTTTGAGCGGCCATTTCCATAACGGCTTGGTCAATTGCCGTGCGAGAGTATTCATTGCGTTCGCTTAATGCAGCAGATAAGAGTGCATTCAGATCAAATTTGTATAAGCTTGTTTTCTCTGGAAACGCATCTCTCAACTGCAGAAACGTTTCAGACGCAATCACACGGAAGGAGGGACAGACCTTAAGCATGGAGTGAAACGGAATAGTGTTTTCTTGAAAGAATTTATTTGATTCTGATTTGTCCTGCTTATGAAAATAGGAAGCGCCATTACTGCGTCCCGAGGCACCATGAATTGCAAAAGGTCGATGTGCGAATGCGTATTTTTTTAACCCGACAGCAGACGCAAATGCCGAATAAGCGTCAGGCGTTTGTGAACGGAAAAAAAAGCCATCTTTTTTCATGGAAGAAATCACATCGATATGAACGAATCCGCCATATAATCCCGGAAGATCGAAAGTATAAATTGGTATAAAACTCAGAACTTTTGTGATCCATTCGGATGAATCCCGAATTTCAACATCATTCCGAATTGACCATGACATTGTATTTCTTAATCGATCATTAGGATGATTCGGCCACACGTACTGCGCAATGCCAGATGTGACTGCGCGCATGCCAGTCTCTTCAACAATTTTATTCACTCTCTGAATTGCACCAGGAAGTAGTCCGTCATCATCGCCGATAAACATGACAAAACCCTCGCTGACATGATTCAGACCGAATTCGAAATTCTCCGACATACTTACACGTTTGCCGGTGTTGAGATATTGAATCCGAGGGTCTGGAAAAGATGCGACAACCTCTTGTGTGTTGTCCTGGCTGAAATTATCGCTTACGATGATAGTAAGGTTGGCATAATCCTGCTCCACGACCGTGCGGAGGGTATAATGCAGTGTCTCAGCTCTTTCTCGCGTTGGAATAATGACGGTGTATTTATTACTCTCGCTCATTGTTATCAATTATGTTTATTGGTTTTCATTATAATAATTTATAATCAATCATAAAATCCGTCTAATCTTAAAGGTACTACGTAACGATGCTGTTGCTATAACGGTACTAAACGTTGCCGCTCCAAAAACTATCAATAATATCATGAATTTTAGAATGTCTTCCAAACCATCCCTCATAATCAAT
>JANONI010000322.1:0-4824 GCA_031420755.1 Bacteroidota bacterium
ACACGCGCTCCCGAAATAAAAGAAATTGCCCAGACCGATCAGCCGCTGAATATGATTTTTTATTTGGTAGAATCTGAAGCGGAAAATCTTCACATCTATTTCCGTCGTCCCAATGAAAATGCTCCTCAAGTGGATGATTCATCCTCTGTATTTATCAGTCTCTATCATCCGCGGCAGGGAATCCCGGAAAAAGTGGCGAAGAACCATTTCCGTTTTGCAAGTCAAAGCCAATCGGTCTATCAAGGAATTACCGAAATTCTGTACGCCTTGGATTATGAACTTCCGCATAAAAAGATCACAATTCATCTGGGCTGGCCTACGTCGTCGTGGATTGATCGGTTATCAATCGGCGTTATGATCTTGAGTATGATGCGTCTTCCAAAATTATTCCCGCGTTTCAATTTTATTATCGAATATTTCGGCAAACCGAAAGCATTGAAAAGAATAGTATGATCACCAGTGTTATCATACCGGCTGCCGGATTTGGAGAGCGGATGGGAGCCACCATCGGCAAACAATTTTTAATGATGAACAATAAGCCGATTCTTGTTCACACATTGGAACGTTTTGAACAGTGTGACGAAGTGAGTGAAATTATTATTGCCACACTACGGTCATCGTTTACGTTTATTGAAGAGATCAAACAAAAATATTCATTGTCCAAATTGAAACCGCCAGTCGAAGGCGGTCAACGCCGCCAAGATTCGATTGCAAATGCGTTGCGCTATATTGATCCTAAAGCAGAGATTATTGTGGTACACGATGCAGTTCGTCCTTTTGTTCACAAAAAAGAAATCAGCCAATCCATTGAAACAGCAAAATATTTCGGCGCATCAATCGTTGCCGTTCGCGCAAAAGATACCATGAAGCAGGCTTCAACGGATGGACGGGTTGAAAAAACATTGAATCGCTCGTCACTGTGGAGTGCTCAGACACCGCAGACATTTCAACGGCAAATACTGATTGATGCGTATGCACATGCGGAAAAAATGAACATTACTGCAACGGATGACTCGTTCTTAGCCGAAGCGATTGGGGTTCTGCCAATTATTGTTGAAGGAAGTTATGAAAATATTAAAATTACGACACCAGACGATCTGTTATTAGCCGAGTTATTGTTAAAACGTTTTGTTCCATAAGGGCATCTCTCTACGAGTCGTAGACTAAAAACTATTTCACTCGACCGTACCTGCCCGCCGATTAAAAAATATGACGGCAGGCGGGAAGGTCGAGATTACATTTGTATCGGCATCTCCCAAGGAGCAATGCTGTCACCTTAACAGTTGTTCATACTGAGCAAGCCCGCCTATGGCGGGCAAGTGTCGCAATTCAATATAAAATCCTTCGGTGCGTCCCGATTGAAAAGCAAATCGGGACTTTCTCAGGATGAACAAAAATTGCGACACGCGCCGATCTACGATCCCGTAGGGAAGTATATTTTTTTCCTTAAGTTAACAGCATTGTTCCCAAGGGGGATTCCTTCGGAACTTTACGGATGCGATTTGGTCAAGAGTTCCTTCTTTTCGGATTTTAGAGAAGGTTTTTAGTCTACGACTCGTAGAGAGATGCCCATAAATAAATTATTGTCAACGTTCTTGCATCTAATCGTTCGATTTTACTATTTTGCATTGCAGTAGGCAGTACTCTTTTCGTCACTATGGATTAAATTAAATGGAAAATCTTATTGTTGTCTTGCTTATCAGTTATGTAATCGGTTCCATTCCAACAAGTATTATTGCGGTAAAAATTGCCAATGCCGGCGACCTTCGCATGTTTGGAAGCGGTAATGCCGGCGGCACCAATGTTGTTCGAATGCTCGGCTGGAAGATTGGTGTTGCTGTTATTTTATTTGATCTGTTTAAAGGAGTGGTTGCCACATACTACGTTCCGCAAATATTTTGGGACCCAAATCCGCTTCCGTTCAATAATACAACCCCATTTCACGATTTTACTGTTGTTCAAATTATCTGCGGAATTGTTGCGGTGCTCGGACATATTTGGACATTGTTTGCCGGTTTTAAAGGGGGCAAAGGTGTTGCCACCGGTGCCGGAATGATTCTTGGTTTAGCACCGATTGAATTCGCCATAACCATTGGCGTGTTCGCAATCGTTTTTTTACTCTGGCGATATGTATCGCTCGGTTCAATTATTGCTGCAATGGCGTTTCCGATAACAATGTTCGTGCGCGAGAATGTTTTCCATGTTGATATTCCAGGGTATCATACATTGGTCTATTTTGCTATAGCTGTTTCAATGCTCATTACATATACACACCGTGAAAATGTTAAGCGATTACTGGCGGGAACAGAAAATAAATTGACACACTTCAAAGGTACACGCCAGAAGAGTTAATCTACCCACGTTTAAAGGTCTCATCATGCGCATTTCAGTTCTTGGAGCAGGAAGCTGGGGAACAACGCTTGCCATCGTTCTCTGCGAAAATTTTCGTGACGTAACATTATGGAGCTATCGCGCTGATCAAACGGAAGAGATGCGCGATGTTCGAACCAATAACGATTATCTTCCCGGCATCACTCTTCCCGCACAGTTAAAGATCACGCATGATGTTGAAGAAGCAGCTTCGAAAAAAGATCTCATCGTTACAGCTGTCCCATCGCAGTTCCTCAGGAATGTTCTAAAGGATATCGCTCATCTTAATTTGAACAAAACGATCATCGTTAATGTTGCTAAAGGAATTGAAAATACAACATTGATGACAATGTCCGAAGTGATGCTCGATATTCTTGAACATGAAAAAAAATCCAACATCGCTATTCTTTCCGGACCAAGCCATGCGGAAGAAGTGGTGAAAAAAATTCCAACAGCAGTTGTTTCGTCTTCGTTTAGTGCGCGAACAGCGAAGATTGTGGCGCATACGTTCAACACTCCGTACTTTCGCGTGTATGTTTCCGATGATATCCGCGGTGTTGAACTTGGCGGAGCGTTGAAGAATGTGATCGCTATCGGTGCCGGTGTTGTTGACGGCGCAGGATTCGGCGATAATACAAAAGCTGCAATCATCACGCGCGGAATTGCAGAGATGACGCGGCTGGGTGATAAAATGGGCGCGCTGCCGAGAACATTTTCCGGTCTTTCCGGAATTGGCGATCTTATTGTTACGTGCATGAGCAAGCACAGCCGTAACCGCCACGTTGGCGAACAACTCGGACGAGGACGTAAGCTCGATGCAATTCTCGGTGAAATGCTAATGGTTGCCGAAGGGGTTGCAACATGTAAATCAGCGGTTGACCTTGCAAAAAAACATCATACCGAAATGGCGATCTTCTCTGAAGTATTTAAAATTATGTTTGAAGGAAAAGAACCTCATCGCGCAACCGAAGAACTGATGTCGAGAACAATTAAAGGTGAACACTAAATAGTTTTTCGCAGAAGTGAATGACCAGACAAGTGGAAATGACGATAGTGAGAGAATTTTTTTTACTACAGCAAAAATGCCTTTAACCAAACTCTTTCGTAAATATTATCCGTCCATCCTATTTGCACTTTCTTTAGTGGTGATCGAAAATGTTGCTTGGATTATTGAACCGACTGTTTTTGGTAATGTTATAGATGCTTTTATCGATAAATCGGTAAATCAAGAAAGCGCACAGTTTGTAATTCCTTTGGTGATATGGATAAGTGTTTTCCTGCTCAATTCCGGTGTCGGTGCTCTTCGCCGCGCGATCGATTCAAAGATCTATTTGAACATTTTCACGAACGTTGCAGTTCAGGTTGCAGAAACTGCTAAGGAGCGTGGAGATTCGGTCTCCAAAACAGTTGCGCGCGCCGAACTTTCCCGTGAATTCATAAATTTTTTCCAATATCGTTTCCCCGAAATGATGGAGCAGACCATTGCGATTGGCGGTGCGGTGATCGCTCTCTATTTTTTTGATTGGAGAATTTCGCTCAGTTGTTTGTTTATTGTCCTTCCGTTGTTGCTGATAGCGAAACTCTATGTACGCAAAGTGATGGCGCTGCAAAGCGATCTTCACGATACAAAAGAAGAAGCATTTGATGTATTTGCAAAACAAGATATTGACGCGATCCGGAATCATTATCAACGCATCGCCAAGAATGAAAAAAAAATCGCGTATTGGGGCGCGTTGAACTTTGCCTTTATCCGAGTCTGCCTGCTTGGAATATTTCTTCTTGTCCTTTATATCTCCATTGATCTGGATAATTTTTCTACCGGCAGTATCTATGCTATCGTTGCATATTTATGGACATTCGTAACATCGTCAGAATATCTTCCTGAATTATTAGAAAGCGCAACATCCATTCGCGACATTTCCCGACGGTTGAATGTTGAGGTAGAATAACGATAAGCTATCTCAAAAATGAAGATTATTGTCATTCTCTACGAGTCGTAGACCGAACGTAGTGAGGAATCTCGTTTTTATTATTGAATGCAAAAACAAGATTTCGATCCGCCTGCGGCGAAGCGAAATGACAATGATTTGGTATTTTTAAGATGGCTTCTACCGACCAAAGCATTTTATTTTGGATGCGTTGCATTTACACAGCTTTTTTGATTACATTTCACAAGAATTTTTAACGTATCATAAAGATGGAGTCCACTTTTGAAGTGGGATCCATCTAAAAATAAACACGCGTCATTCCCGCGTACTTTTAGCGGGTCCGAAGGACTCCTTCGGAGAATCCCTTAATTAAGGAGTAACAAAAACATCATCCTGAATTCGTTTTAGGATACCAACAAACACATAACAATTTTTAATATCGCGTAGCCCGCCACAAAGCGGGACGGTTACCGACCAATCAAGAGTTTTTACACAGTCTCCATCGCTTTGTGATTGGCGGAAATCC
>JANONI010000323.1:0-2609 GCA_031420755.1 Bacteroidota bacterium
ACAAAGGGAATCCGGAACTTACTGGAAATAAGTCGGCGACACCGTTGCTGATTGATATATTCAATTCGATCTCTTCTTCGAATAAGAAATCCATTCTGCCGGTGCCGCACGATATTCAGTTCCGTGAAGTATGTGCTGTGAGCGGAAAAATTCCGACCGATGCGTGCAGTGGCAGGATTGACGATATGTATTCGGTAACTCAATCGTTGAACGTATTTTGTGATATTGACAAAGAATATTCTGTCTCACGAAACGGAACAATGCATTTTTGTTCTTCGTGTGTGGAACAACATCCGCATACAACAAAAGTATATCAAAATTTTCCTTCCGCTCTTGTGAATTTTTGGAAACGAACGGAACATAATTTTTTATCACCGCCGCCGCACAATCCGGTATGTTCGCGGTCATTTGCGGGAACCGGTCCAAAGATCGTAAGCCCGTCGGAACAGATGACGTATTTGATTGTGGCTGAGAATCAAAAAATCTCGCTTCAAGCAAGTTCAGGAGTAGATGTGAAGTCGCACATTTGGTATCTTAATCAACACTATCTCGGCAGAAAAAACGTTGGAGAAACGGTGTTTCTGACACTTGATGCCGGAATGTACACCGCGCGATGTATTGACGATAAAGGAAGATCTTCGGCTGTAAATTTCACTGTTAAAAAAATCATGTAATCACTTTTTTTTTGGAGAATCTATGAACACCTGCAAACAACTCTGCATCATTCTCTTTCTTGTAATTTTTTCTTCCTGTTCGATGTTTGATTCTGAGGCATTGAAGATCTCATCGCTTCCTCACGGAACGATTCCAGCGAATCAGGTTTTCGAATTCAATTTTTCGCGCCGCGTAGTATCTGCCGATTCCGTCGGTGTATGGACAACGACACCGTATGTTGAATTTACTCCGGCAATTGAAGGAAAATTCATCTGGCAAGATTCCACCAGATTGGTATTCACTCCCGATGCTCCATTGCCCGGCGATAAACGATTTAAAGGCGAATTGAATGTGATTCTTTTGAAAAAACTTTCGGGCGCATCATCATTTAAAGGAGACGATGAGTTTGAATTTGCAACGGAACAATTTTACTTAAAAGGTGCCGAGTTTTTTTATGATCGGATTGGCACAAAACGAATCGTCGGCGTAAAGGCGAACCTGGAATTTACGTACGTCGTTAATCCCGATGATGTGCGGAAATATTTAAAGATCGAAATTGACGGCGTGCAGCTTTCCGATGTGCAGGTGATGACAACAACGGGAAGTAAAATTATTCCGATAGAATTAGGCTCACTGACGCAATTAGAAAAACCACGTACGATCAATATTTCTTTCAACAGTGAAATGAAATCGCCGGAGACAAACACATTGATAACGATGAATAAACCGTTTGTCTATAATCTTCCGGGATTGGAAGAATTAAAAATTTATGGTCACGAATTTGGTTTTGACGGTTCAGATAGTTGGATCACGATTAAAACTTCGCAGGAGATCAATCTGGGAAGTATAAAACAATTTATTACGATAGAACCTTCGCGAACATTTAAAATTGAAAAAAGCGACGGGATGGGATTTACATTACGCGGTAAGTTTGAGCCCGGATCAACATTCCAATTAAAAGTGAAAAAAGGAATTGAGAGCGTGCTGGGTGCAAAATCTCAGAATGACTATGATGCAGATATTGTGATCGGAAATATTCAGCCATCTATTCGTTTCGCATCAGCCGGAATGTATATGCTGCTGGGCGGCGCAAAAAGTGTTGATATCCGCACAATCAATACGCCGAAATTGAATATTTCGGTCAGCCAGATTTTCCAAAATAATTTGATCTTTTTTTTGGCGAGCGGTCGCAGTTATGACTACGATTATTCCGAGAATGAAGATGGCGAAAGTTCCTACCATCGTTATTACCGTTTTAATGTCGGCAACTTCGGCAAACATTTAGAAACTAAAGAATTGAACCTCACTTCCACAAAAAACAAAGAACTCTCTACGCAGATCGATCTTGTTCCGTATCTCAACAACGGAAGAAAAGGATTTTATCTTGTGGAAATCTTCAATCCGGAACAAACGTGGAAACGAACATCGAAGCTGGTCTCAATTTCCGATATCGGATTGATTGTGAAACGAAGCGAACAAGAATTGCGTGTGTTCGCCGTCAGTTTGGAAACGAACAAACCGTTGAACAATGTGAACATCGATCTGATCTCGTACAATAATCAGGTCATGACTTCGGCGCAAACCAACAGCGATGGAATGGTTGAGTTCAAAAATTTTGCCGACCTAAGCAAAGAATTTACGTTGAATGTTGTAACAGCGCGGAAAGGGGATGATTTTAATTTCATTGCGCTTAACGATTACCGTGTTGAAACATCCCGTTTTGATGTTGCGGGAAAGTACGATACAAAGGGAATGTATGATGCGTTTATGTATGGCGATAGAAATCTTTACCGTCCCGGAGAAAAGATTTTCGTCAGCGGAATTGTTCGAAATTTGAACAACGACCTTCCTGCGAAACTTCCTGTGCGAATTAAAATCTATAATCCCAGAGGGACAATGCTGACAGAACTCAAACAGAATCTGAACGACGAAGGATCGTTCGAGATTTCGTACAC
>JANONI010000324.1:0-34897 GCA_031420755.1 Bacteroidota bacterium
TTTTTTTATTATTGGAAGTAGAGAAGAATAACTATCGCCGTCCAACTGGCAAACAACAACAGTGTTAGAATTATAAATAAAAACATTTTTGATCGCGTAACTGAAAAAGATTTTGCTTTCCACACTTCAAGGGAATATGCAGTCATAGCGATGAAGAACGGCATTATTGGAAGACGAAACCGTGCAACTCCGAAAAAAATTAAATGGCTGCATATCCAAAATACAATGATAAGTCTTACCAAGAGCAGATATTGATATTTTGAATCCTGTGCGAAAATCAAACTCCATAATCCCGCAATAACAACCATTGCCGTTAAAAAATGCAGCACAAAAAAAATAACTGGTGAAAACTCCCGATAGACGAGAATGTTTCTTTGATACATTTTCCATTCCGGTTTGTACTGCAACGATTGCATCAAAGAAAAATCCGGCTCAAAAAAATGAGCAAATTTTAAGAACAAGAGTTTCACCTCTTCCGTGGGATGATGAAGAAGAAAATCCATTCCTTCTTTATACCCAAGCGCCGAACGTTCAAATTCTCCGGACACACGTTCGAGCGGATTGTTGTGTGTAAGATATTTGTATGAACCGTTAGCAGATTGGTTATGTCCTATCCAGAAATTTATTCCTCCATTGCTGGTCAACGAAAAATGATCGAACTGTATTTTATTTCTGATTATCCATGGAAAAAGAAATAGGAAAGAACTAAGCACAATAAGAATATTTCGCCTCCACATTGTTTTCCAAGAATAGAAGCGAATTACTTCCCAAACAATAAAAGCAAAAAGAAGAATGGGCGCATTTTGCCGCAGTAATGTAAGTATGGCAAGCAAAGTACCGATCATTATTTTCCATGAAAACGAGTTTCGTAACGATTCTTTTGTATAAAAAAAAATTATCGCAAGCAGAAGCGTAGTGAAGATGCTTTCGGAAAATAATAGAGAAACATACAATGCGTTTCCCGGAAAAATTGCATAGAGAGAAGCTGCGATGTAGGGAGTTGTCCCAGAAAAAAACCGCTTCGCGATTAGAAAAATAAATAAACAGCTCAATGTATCTGCAAATGCCTGTATTATTCTTACCGGAACGACTGACTCGCCGAATGCAGTAAATACAGCAGCAACGAATGTAGGATAAGCGGGCGCACGATATGCTGTTGGTGTTCCATCAACGCTGAATCCGTTGCCGTGGTAGAGTGATTGTGCAATTGCAACATACTCTATTTCATCTTGCAATAACGGTGGGGTGAAGAATACCGCGATAGCCAGACGAACGAGCAGAGCGCTTACAATTATGAGCGATAACGGAGAAAAAATGCTCTTAGTAATTTTTATATGATCCATACGCATTGAATATATGCAAAAACACTCATTGAAATCAGAGGAAAATTGTTGTAATTTAAACTTACAAATCATAACCAATGACAATCACACTCGAAACGTACAAACAAGTCTTTAATCTACTGCAAGATTTCGCATTTTTGGTAGATGGTGCTGCTAACATCGTTGATGTAAATTCAAAAGTAGTACAGCGGAATTTCTCCTATGCAAATTTAGTAGATTGTTTTGCGGCAGAAAGTAAAGATCAGTTTAAGAAATCGCTTCAGGATAAAACCGTTATCTTTAGGGCCGATTTTTTTATTACACCGAACGATCGTTCATTTACCGAGGTGAATGTACTACCTCTGAATTCTGGACGAGAAATAGTTTATATAGTTGTTGTTAAAGATATTACGGTGCAGCGTGAAAAGGAATTGGAACTGCTTCGTTTCTCGGAGGTAATTCAGCAAACGGTGAATCCTATTCAGATAACAAATCCAGAGGGAAAAATCATATATGCCAATCCCGCGTATGTGAACATTAGTGGTTACACGCGGGAAGAATTGATCGGAAATAATCCGAATGTGCTGAATAGCGGAAAACATGGAAAAGATTTTTGGAAAAAAGTTTGGGCAAAGATCCTAACAGGTCAGCAATGGGTAGGTCAGATACAGAACAAACGAAAGACAGGAGAATTTTTTCATACGGAACTGGTTATTTCTCCAATTGTTGATGAACACAAAAAGATTATCGGGTTTTTGGGTGCGCACCGAGATATTACAGAGCAAAAAATTCTCGAGCGTCAAGTTGTACGTTCTCAAAAGATGGAAACATTTGGCACTCTTGCTGCCGGTATTGCGCATGAAGTTGGCAATCCTTTAACTTCAATTTCTTCTCTTGTTCAGTTGGTGCAAAGACAATCAAGCGATGATTTTGTTCAAGAGAAACTTGAATTGGTAAAGAATCAGATCAATCGGATAGCAAAAATTTTGCGAGAATTGGTCGATTTTTCAAGACCATCGTCGCACGATATTAAAGATGTCAGTGTCAATTTAATCATTCGGGAAGCGCTTAATATTGTTCAATACGGGAAAAAAGCCCGCTCTACGATATTTGATGTTGCCCTCGAAGAAAATCTTGCAATGATCCACGCCGTACCAGATCAATTGTTGCAGGTGTATTTGAATATTCTGATGAATGCCGTTGACGCGTGCGAAGGAAAGCGAGGACATATTTTTATTTCGAGCGCATTGCGAGGGGAATGTGTTGAAGTTGTATTCAAGGACAGTGGTTCCGGAATTTCCGAAAAAAACATTGGAAAATTGTTTGACCCATTCTTTACAACAAAAGAAGTCGGTAAAGGAACAGGTCTTGGGCTTTGGGTAAGTTTGGGCATTGTCAGAAATTTTGGCGGCGATATTTTTGTGGAGAGTGAAGAAGGAAAAAGCACTACGTTTACGGTACGACTACCGGTAAAAGGAGCATAAATGAAAAAAAAGATATTGGTTGTTGATGATGAAGAGATCATTCGTGATTCAATAAGTTTTATTCTTGAAAAAGAAGGATACCATGTACGGAAAGCCGAAAACGGAGCGGTTGCGCTTAAGATATTAAACGAAGGTCCGTTCGATCTGGTAATCACCGATATCGAAATGCCGGAACTTCGAGGACCGGAACTATTGGAAAGAATATCGGAACGTTTTCCGCAAACGTTTGTCATCATTATCACCGCATATGCTTCGGTCGAAACCGCAATTGCTGCAATCCGAAAGGGAGCTTATGATTATCTTCTTAAGCCGATCGAATTTGACGATCTTATTTTTCGCATAAAAAAATTGTTCGATTACAAAGAACTTGTTCTTGAAAACACGCTGCTTCGTCAGGAAGTGAATAGAAAATTCGATTTTTCATCTATTATCGGACAAAGTGAGGCGATGAAAAAAATATTTGCTGATATTCAAAAAGTAGCTCCGACAGAAGGAACAGTGTTAATCACCGGAAAGAGCGGAACGGGAAAAGAGCTTGTTGCACGATCTGTTCATGCGCACAGCCGAAGGAATAATAAACGATTCATGGCAATTAACTGCGGTGCAATTGTAGAGACGTTATTCGAAAGTGAATTGTTCGGTCACAAAAAAGGTTCGTTTACCGGCGCCACCAATGATAAAGATGGAGTTTTAAAAGCTGCCGAAGGAGGGACGTTACTGTTGGATGAAATAAGCGAGATGCCTCTTCATCTTCAGCCAAAATTACTGCGCGCTTTAGAACAGCGGGAAATTACCCCCGTTGGCAGTAATGATGCGATTAATGTGAATGTTCGAATTATTGCGGCAACCAATAGAAATCTTAAAGAAGAGATTGCCAAAGGAAAGTTTCGCGAAGATCTGTTCTATCGGCTCAATGTCGTTGAAATCCATCTTCCGGAATTGAGTGAGCGGTCTGAAGATATACCGCTGTTGGTGAATTCATTCATCACAAAATTTCGCAGTGAAATGGGAAAACCGATCAAAGGTATTTCCAATCTGGCAATGAGCGCGCTTGTCAATCACCAATGGAAGGGACAAATTCGTGAGCTGCAAAATAATGTAGAGCGTGCCATGATTTTCTGTGAAGGAGAAATGATAGATGTTCAGCATTTGCCGGAAGAGTTGCAGGTAAGCGCCCAACTTTCGGTGATAGATTATTCTTCCCAATCATTGAAAGATGCTGTGCACATGTTCGAGCGGCGTTATATAGAACAAAAGTTAAAACATCATAATGGCGACAAGGATAAAGTTGCAAAGGATTTAGGACTTAGTTTATCAACATTATACCGAAAATTTGAGGAGCTTGGGATTCCTTTGAAATAACTTTGGCAACGTTTTCCTTATACAGTGTGAAACTGTTGAATACATTGAGAAAAAGTAACTCCTCAGCAGAAAAGATTAGCCACGAATTACACGAATGTTAAGGAAAGTATGCGTGTCCGATCCGATGCGAAGCATCCTTCGGATAGGCAAAGTGAAGAACAAGATTCCTCACTCCCGCCTGACCGCTGGTCGAAGACTCTTCGAGCGGGCAGGTCGTTCGGTCTACGACTCGTAGAGAATGACATTGATGCGAAGCATGCCCGCCTGAATGCGTAGCGGGCAGGCATACGCATTAACTAATTTTGCCTACGGCTCGTAGAGAGAACCGCCCTTGAGAAAGACTCCGAAGGAGTCTTATATTTGTAACAAGCGATTGAAAAAATAATAGAACTCCGTTAGGTCTACGACCCGTAGGGAGTTCAACGATAGCACCGCGTTTACCAATTACGGTGTAGATGTATTCAGGAACACTGAGTGGTTACGAAAAAAAATATCAGATAAAAATATCTATTCACTCTCCTTTAAGAGGCTATAATGGAAATTCCGTCATACGTAAAAAATGAACGATTAAAACAATGGGTTAAAGAAATTGCGGCACTGACTAAACCGGACTCCGTTTATTGGTGCGATGGCTCTGAAAAAGAATATCATGAATTATGCAACTTGATGGTGAAAAACGGCACCTTCAAGAAACTCAATCCGGAAAAACGACCAAACAGTTATCTTGCACTTTCAGATATATCTGATGTTGCACGGGTTGAGGATAGAACATTTATTTGCAGTAAACGCCGTGCCGATGCCGGTCCAACGAATAAATGGGTCGATCCGAAAGAGATGAAAACAACATTGAATAAATTATTTAACGGTTGTATGCGCGGCAGAACAATGTATATCATCCCGTTCAGTATGGGACCTCTTGGATCGAAGATTGCTCATTTTGGTGTTGAGGTATCAGATTCACCGTATGTAGTAACAAGTATGCGGATTATGACCCGAATGGGAAAAGCTGTGTATGATGTTCTCGGCGAACAGGGAGAATTTGTTCCGTGTGTACATTCTGTTGGTATGCCGTTGCTCGAAGGTCAAAAGGATGTTGCGTGGCCTTGTAATAAAGAACAAAAATATATTGTTCATTTTCCGGAAGAACGAAGCATCTGGTCATTCGGAAGCGGTTATGGCGGTAATGCACTACTCGGAAAAAAATGTTTTGCCTTGCGAATTGCTTCATCAATGGCGCGTGACGAAGGTTGGCTTGCAGAACACATGCTGATTCTTGGTGTTGAAAATCCCGTAGGAGAAAAAACATATGTTGCGGCTGCATTTCCGAGTGCGTGTGGAAAAACGAACTTTGCAATGCTGATTCCGCCAAAATCTTTTGCCGGATGGAAAGTAACAACTGTTGGTGATGACATTGCGTGGATTAAACCGGGACATGATGGAAGATTGTATGCAATCAATCCGGAAGCCGGATATTTTGGAGTTGCTCCAGGTACATCGGAAAAAACAAATCAGAATGCGATGGCAGCAATAACAAAGAACACTATTTTCACAAATGTTGCTCTCACAGAGGATGGCGATGTGTGGTGGGAAGGAATGACAAAAACTCCTCCCGATAAATTGACCGACTGGCAGGGAAATCCTTGGACTCCGAATAATGGAAAAAAAGCTGCACATCCGAATGCGAGATTTACTGCGCCGGCAATTCAAAATCCATCAATTGATAAGGATTGGGAGAACCCGGAAGGTGTTCCGATCAGCGCATTTATTTTTGGTGGCAGACGAAGCACAACAATTCCTTTAATCACTCAAGCAATCAATTGGAATTTCGGTGTGTATATGGCTGCAACAATGGGATCGGAAACAACGGCGGCCGCCGCCGGAACCATTGGTGAAGTTCGCCGCGATCCGTTTGCAATGCTTCCATTCTGTGGTTATCACATGGCAGATTATTTTAATCACTGGCTTCAGATTGGAAGAGAAATTTATAATCCACCCCGTATTTTTAATGTAAACTGGTTTAGAAAAGATGCAGAAGGAAATTATTTATGGCCCGGCTTTGGCGACAACATGCGCGTACTGAAATGGATTGTTGAGCGGGTGCATGGACAAACATTTGCAATTGAAAGCCCAATCGGCTGGATGCCGCGGTATGAGGATATGGATTTTACCGGCTGGCATGATATTACGCAGGAACAATTTTATGAATTGATGGCGGTTGATAAAGAGTTGTGGAAAAAAGAAATTCTTTCGCACGAAGAGCTGTTTATTAAATTGTATGATCGTTTACCAAAAGAATTTATGTTGATGCGCGATCTGCTGCTTTCCCAACTCTGGCGCTCGTCGGAAAAATGGGAAATGGCTCCGGAATATTAAGTTTACCTTTCTATGTCCCGCTTCGGTCTATGACTCGTAGAGCGGGATTTTTTATTTTCTCCCATGAATAAGAAACACCGTTCAAATTTCCCACCTTTGAAATAAAAACTCCTTAAATCTGCCGAAAATAACAATATTTTAGCCATTTCATACGGTACACTCTTTGTAGTTTATTACTTAATACGTTTACCACCCTCTACTGAGGTCGTAGTCACGCCGTTTGCTATGAAGACGCTTTATTGATTAATGCTATGCTGGCTGTAGAAATTGTTTTTCACTCGCTCATACAAGTCGTAGTTTTCAATCGGTCATCAATCGTTAAGCGAAGTAGAAATGATGTTGTTAATAAAAACGTATGCTCAATACCACTATAAAGCGTTTCACGACAGAGTCGATTTTATTGAAGAAGGAATGGATTAAAAAATGTTTTTACCAATTGAAGCTGAACAAGAATATTCAACATCATCCCTGCAAAATTTAAATGTATTTAGACCGGAACGGATCAGTATTGACGAAGCAGCCCGATTGATTCGTTCTGGAAATAATATTTATGTCAGCGGTAATGCTGCATCACCAAAAACGTTCTTAAGTTCTCTTGCAAAAAGAAAAAATGAGCTTACGGATGTATCAGTCTTTCATTTATTATTAATGGGTGATGATCCGTTTGGAGAAGATACAGAGCGCGACCGTATTCGGCATGTTTCGTTTTTTGTTGGTGCTGCCGATAGAAAAGCAATACAACTTCATACGGCGGATTATATACCGGTGTTTTTAAGTGA
This sequence comes from Bacteroidota bacterium, assembly GCA_031420755.1. Classification (GTDB taxonomy): domain Bacteria; phylum Bacteroidota; class Ignavibacteria; order UBA10030; family UBA8401; genus UBA8401. Next base: position 7,321 of record JANONI010000324.1, read on the forward strand.
AATACCGTCGCTTTTTTATAAAGAGATAATTCCGCTGGATGTTGTTTATGTTATGGTCTCACCGCCAAACGAAGATGGCTATGTAAGTCTTGGAGTAGAATGTGCTGCCTCGAAAGCGGCAATTGAAAAAGCGAAAATTGTTATAGCCCAGATCAATCAGAAAATGCCGTTTACCTACGGTGATTCAGTAGTGTCGATCTCAAAACTTCACTACATCGTAGAACATTCCGAACCATTGTGCGAATTAGGAAAACCTGAAATTGGCAAAATAGAACAAAAGATCGCGCAGATCATATCCCCGCTTATTGAAGATGGATCAACGTTACAGCTTGGTATTGGTGGAATACCAAATGCAATTATGAGCGCGTTGGATGGCAAAAAAGATCTTGGCGTTCATACAGAAATGTTCTCCGATGGATTGATGGAGATGATTCTAAAAGGTGTGATCACCAATAAAAAGAAAACAGTGTATCCCGGACTTTCCATTGCAACATTTATTCTTGGTTCAAAAGAACTGTATGAATTTGTCAACCATAATAAAGAGATAAAACTGCTGCCAACCGATGGTACAAACAATCCATTTTTGATCTCGCAAAACGATAAAATGGTTTCAATTAATTCTGCCATTGAAATCGATCTTAGCGGTCAAGTCTGTTCCGACTCAATTGGCACACAAATATACAGCGGGTTTGGGGGACAGTTGGATTTCGTTCGTGGAGCTTCGGCATCCAAAGGAGGAAAAGCAATCATTGCACTCCCCTCAATGACGAAAAACGGGAAGTATTCAAGAATCGTTTCTACCTTGAAGCAGGGTGCCGGCGTAGTTACTACTCGCGCAGACGTTCACTATGTTGCGACAGAGTATGGAATTGTTTCGTTAAGAGGAAAAACACTTCGCCAACGCGCCGAAGCACTAATTGCTATCGCACATCCAAATGTGCGACACGAATTGGAAGAATGGTTTAGCACTTCAAATCAATTACATCAATCATATCAATCTAAGGAAAGAATGTAATGCCATTTGTTGAAAAAAAACTTACGGTGTTGATTGAAGAGCAAAAAGCAATCGAAGACCTTTCATATGAAGTTGAAAAAGTTCTTCATTATTACGAAGAACATCCGCAGTATCCTTTGGATTACAAAAAACTTCGCGAACGTATTCGTGAAGTGAACATGCGTTTATCAAAATTACGCGAGCAAATGCAGCAGATTGAGCTACAGCATAAGAATAAGTATCCCAAGTAGAAGGGGGTATAGAAAAAAAATTCGATATAACAGATTTGAATGCGGCATCACATTCTGCCACCGCGTGGCTGGCAGAAAAAGAGAACGCAGTTGTAACATTGTTTTTATGCGTCAATTATCTTCCACGGCTGCTAATCAAACCATTGCCGCCATTGTTTCTCAGGTTTTCAATTTGTGTATCTTCGTTATTCTATCAACGGCTTCCTGAAAATCAAATCGTTTCCATTGTAAAACATCCGGATGGTTATTTATAGTTCGCATCTGAAAAGTTACGTGCGTTTTCTTTAAAAAAATTACCCGATTCAATTCTTCAGCAATTCCAGAGATGTTATTAAATATCATTCGTCAATAATTTCAGAGGGGGCGCAATTAAAAATGAAATTTCAGAAAAAACTATATCAAATTCATTTTAAAACAATTCGCATTGCATAAAATATTGTTTCCATATTGCAAATGGTGGATAAAAAACGAAAATGGATAAATAACGAAGTTTATTGTTTTTAGAGCGATAATAATATATATTTCTACTTATATGTGAACCATGATTGCCAAAAACATTCAAAATATTAAGGAAAACATAGAAAAAACCTGTCTCGATATCGGTAGAAATGCTGCTGATGTAAAATTGATTGCTGTCAGCAAAACATTTCCGGTTGAAAAGGTTTCTGAGGCATTAGAAACAGGAATAGTGGATTTTGGTGAAAATTATGTTCAGGAATTAATAGAGAAAAAAAATGTGTTGGAAGAAAAGAATATTTATTGGCATTTTATCGGTCATTTGCAATCAAACAAAGTAAAGTACATTGCTGATTGGATTCATTTGATTCATTCTGTTGATGGCGAACGTTTGGCATCGGAAATTCAAAAGCGTGCAGAAAAAGCAAATAGAACAATTAATGTTCTGGTAGAAGTAAATACTTCTGAAGAAGCGACAAAGTTCGGAGTAAAACCTGCTAAAGCAATGGAACTATTAAAATTGGTAAGCCAATTTCCGAATATTAATCTTAAAGGACTGATGACGATTGGTCCTTTTACTGATGATAAAGATGCATCGCGTGCATCGTTCCGATTATTGAAATCTATCTTTGATGAAGCGAATAATGTACTGTTTGTAAAGAGACCAATGAGCGAGCTTTCCATGGGAATGACTCATGATTATGAAATTGCACTTGCAGAAGGTTCAACGATGCTTAGGATTGGGACCGCAATCTTTGGTTCGCGAACAACTACCATTAATTAATTAGGAGGAAACATGAAACTCACTCCATTAGATATAAAGAAACAAGAGTTCAAAAAAGTTCTTCGCGGATATGATGCCGTGGAAGTGGATGCTTTTTTGGATACGCTTTCGGCGGAATTTGCCGATTTGCAAAAACAGATTAAAGAGATGCGGGAGCAGGCAATTGAAAGTGAAGTACAGCTTCGTGATTTCAAACAGAAAGAGCGCGATTTGCAGCAGGTGTTAATGCAGGCGCAGGAAAATAGTTCGCGAACAATTGAGAATGCCCGCAAAGAAGCCGAACTGATCATTCAAGAATCTGAATTGAAGGCAAGCCAGATTCTTGATTACGCTCGAATGGAAGTAATGCGTGCAAAAGAAGAAGTAACAAGCCTTCGAGGGAAGAAAGAAGCACTTATCAGCCGATTGAAAGTTCTCTTGAACTCCGAAGTTGAACTAATTAAAGCGCTTGAAGCTGATGAAGAAATGAATAGACGAGATCAAAGCCATGGCACGGGCAGAGAACAATTTCAAATTGATGACGTATTAAAGAGATTATAATGCCGACACTTCGTGAACAAATACAGGAAACTTTAAATTTTCTTCGCACAAAAAATCAATTTAGCCCCACCGTTGGTATTATTCTTGGTACAGGATTAGGCGGATTGGTTAAAGAGATCAAGATCGAAACGGTTATTGATTATGTTGACATACCGCATTTTCCTATTTCTACTGTGGAATCACACAAAGGAAAGTTGATCTTCGGAACTCTTGGCGGGAAACATATCGTAGCGATGCAGGGACGTTTTCATTACTACGAAGGTTATACAATGCAGCAGGTTACATTTCCTGTGCGCGTAATGAAATTTCTTGGAGTGAAAACTCTGTTGATATCAAATGCTGCCGGCGGAATGAATCCGTTATTCTCCAAAGGTGATATCATGCTTATTTCCGATCATATCAATCTATTAGGCGATAATCCTTTGATCGGACATAATGACGATGAACTTGGTCCGCGGTTTCCCGATATGTCGGAACCATATTCAAAAGAACTGATTGCATTAGCAGAAAAGACAGCACTTGATTTAAAAATCCGTTTGCAAAAAGGAATATTTGTAGCAGTTTCGGGTCCCAATTTAGAAACACGCGCAGAATATCGTTTCTTGCGCGGTATTGGTGCTGATGCCGTAGGAATGTCAACAGTTCCAGAAGTTATTGTTGCAGCGCATCAATCCATGCAAGTGCTTGGCTTTTCTATTCTGACCGATGACTGTTTCCCCGATGCACTGAAACCGGTGTCGTTACAAGAAGTGATTGCAGTAGCAAATGAAGCAGAACCAAAATTAACAGCAATTATGAAAGAAGTTGTCTCGAGAATCTGACTAAAATGTTAATCAATCTTCAAATAAGAAACTTTAAAAGATTTGAATCTGTCAATGTAGAGTTAGGAAATACTGTTGTTTTTATTGGTCCAAATAATTCAGGAAAAACAACAGCTCTTCAAGCTTTAGCATTATGGAATATTGGGTTAAAGCAATGGAATGAAAAGCGAGAGGGGAAATCATCACCGGAAAAGAGACCAGGTGTTACAATTAATCGAAACGATTTGATTTCCCTTCCAGTGCCAGTAGCAAACCTTCTGTGGAAAGATTTGCATGTAAGAGACGCAGAAAGAAGAGACGGGAAACCGTTTATCAAAAACATTAGAATTGGAATAATAGTTAGTGGCATATCTGGTGGAAGGGATTGGTCGTGTGGTTTTGAATTTGATTTTGCTAATGCAGAATCTTTTTATTGTAGACCAATGCGATTAAATGAAAATAGTAAACTTGAAGTAATGCCAGTGCCTGAAGAGGTAAAGAACATTAACATGGCTTTTTTACCACCGATGTCAGGTTTGGCTGCTATTGAGCCGAAATGGGAACCAGGAAGAATAGGTGTTTTACTTGGTGAAGGACAAACAGCGCAAGTATTAAGAAATCTTTGTTATCAAATATTTGAAAGTAGTCCTAACGCTGATTGGAAAGATTTGGTAGATCATATTTATAATTTATTTGGAGTAAGGTTAATGATTCCTCGTTATATAAAAGAACGAGGTGAAATTACAATGTCTTATGAAGAAGGTAAAACGAATCTTGATTTATCTTCATCGGGGCGAGGGCTTCAACAAACATTATTATTGCTTGCTTTTTTATATGCAAATCCTAAAACAGTTTTATTGTTAGATGAACCCGACGCTCACTTAGAAGTATTACGACAACGTCAAATTTATCAATTATTAATTAAAGTTGCAGAATCCAAAGAATCACAAATAATCGCGGCAAGTCATTCTGAAATTATAATGAATGAAGCTGCAGGTAAAGATGTTGTTATAGCTTTTGTTGGAAAAACTCCACGTAGAATTGATGGACGCGGACAACAAACCCTAAAATCATTAAACAGCATAGGTTTCGATCAATATTATCAAGCCGAACAAATGGGATGGGTATTGTATCTTGAAGGTTCCACAGATTTGAATATTTTAATTTCGTTAGCGGAAAAAATTAATCATCCTGTAAAACAATACCTGATTAATTCGCCTTTTGTTTGTTACGTAGGTAATCAACCGAGTAAGGCAAGGGATCACTTCTTTGGATTGTTGGATGCAAAAAAGGATTTGATAGGCATTGCTATCTTTGATCGATTAGACCAGCCTTTACAAGAAAATAAATTTCTCAAAGAATTAATGTGGAAAAAGAGAGAATTAGAAAATTATTTTTGTAAAGAATATGTCCTCATAGATTATGCAAAAGGTGAAAAAAATGATGATCTGTTTGAATTTGCTGAATCTGATAGAAGAATAAATATAATGAAGGAAACAATACAAGAAATATCATCGGCACTTAAGGCTTTAAAGAAGCCAGATCCATGGTCAGACGATATTAAAGCAACCGATGATTTTTTCGATTTAGTCTTTGATAAATATTTTGAAAAATTAGGATTACAAAATTTGTTAAGAAAAACGAATTATCATACCCTTATGAGTTTCTTACATGCAGAAGATATTGATGAAGAAATAAAACAAAAACTGGATGAAATATTATTAATTGCATCAAAAGCGAAGCCAATAAATTAAATGTTCAAAGAACTTACCGATGCGAAGCATGCTTCGCACAAGATAAATTATTCCGAAGTTGAAGAAGAAATTTTAAAATTTTGGGAGGAGAATAAAGTTTTTGAAGAATCAGTTACTTCAAGAAATGGAAATCCTCTGTTTACTTTTTACGAAGGACCACCGACGGCAAATGGAAAACCTGGAATCCACCACGTAATGGCAAGAACATTGAAAGATGCGTTTTGCCGTTATAAAACAATGAGCGGTTTTCAAGTTCATCGGAAAGCGGGATGGGACACCCACGGTTTACCGGTTGAGATCGAAGTAGAAAAACAGATCGGCATTAAACATAAAGATGAGATCATTGAATATGGTGTCGAGAAATTCAATAAAGCGTGCCGTGAATCTGTTTGGAAATATAAAGTTGATTGGGAAAAACTGACGCGTGAGATGGGCTATTGGGTTGACCTCAATGATCCATACGTAACATTCGAGAATAATTATATCGAATCGATCTGGTGGGCTTTAAAACAATTCTACAACAAGGAAATGATTTATCGTGGATACAAGATCCAACCGTATTGTCCGCGATGTGAAACTCCACTTTCATCTCATGAAGTTGCGCTTGGGTATAAGGACGTGAAAGATCCGAGCGTGTATATTAAGATGAAAGTGAAGGATGAAGTCAATACTCATTTTCTTGTGTGGACGACAACGCCCTGGACGTTGATCTCTAACGTTGCGCTTGCCGTTCATCCGAAGATTGACTATGTGAAAGTAGAATTACTTGCTGCCAAAGGGGAAGAAGTAATACCAACCGGTGAATTTTTAATTCTTGCAAAAGCGCGGCTTGAAATTTTAAAAGAAAAATATACTGTCGCTTCGGAATTTAAAGGAAAAGATATTCTCGGAAAAGAATATGAACGCATCTTTACCTACCATCAGGTAAAAGAAAAAGGGTGGTATGTAGTTGAAGCAGATTTTGTTACAACAGATTCAGGTTCTGGTATAGTCCACATGGCTCCCGCGTATGGTGAAGATGATTATCGTGTAAGCCAAAAATACGGACTGCCCACAATTCATCCGGTTAATAAATCAGGTGAGTTTGAAGATGCTGTTGTGGATTTCAAAGGAAAGTTTGTTAAGGACGCTGATGCAGATATTATTCAGAATTTAAAAGCGCGGAACATTCTTTATAAAAAAGAAGCACACCTTCACAGTTATCCGCATTGTTGGCGATGTTCGTCGCCGTTACTGTATTATGCGCGTGATTCTTGGTACATCCGTACCACAGCATATGCAAAACGGATGATTGAATTGAACAAGCAGATCAATTGGATTCCGAAAGAAGTTGGTGAAAAAAGATTCGGAAATTGGCTTGAAGATAATAAAGATTGGGCGTTGTCCCGCGATCGGTATTGGGGAACACCGCTGCCAATCTGGGTTTCAGAAGATTTTACTGAAATGAAATGTGTCGGAAGTTTTGAAGAACTGATCGGTGCGGAATGGCTTGATGAGAACGAAAATCCAACGGGAAAACTGTTCACCAAAGACGATTTGAAAACACTTGATCCGCACAAACCGACTGTTGACAAACTTGCATTTAAAACTACGCATGGGAAATATCTGAAAAGAACTCCGGAACTTATTGATGCATGGTTCGATTCCGGCGGGATGCCGTTCGCACAATGGCATTATCCGTTTGAGAATAAAGAAATTTTCGATAAGGCATATCCTGCTGATTTTATTTCTGAAGGAATCGATCAAACACGCGGGTGGTTCTATACATTACATGCTATTGGAACATTTTTATTTGACAAGCACGCATATAAGAATGTGTTGGTCAACGAGTTGATTCTCGATAAGACCGGACAAAAAATGTCTAAGACAAAAGGAAATACTGTTGATCCGTTTACCATTATATCGAAATATGGTGCGGATGCAACACGGTGGTATTTGGTATCGCAATCCCCTGTGTGGCGAACAACGTTGTTCGATGAAGAAGGAATTGGCGAGGTTCAAAGAAAATTTTTCAGCACATTGGTGAACACCTATTCTTTCTTTGCGTTATATGCCAATATCGATTCGTTTGATTTCAGTGAACCCATCATTCCGATTGCCGAACGATCTGAAATTGACCGATGGATTATTTCGTCGTTAAATACGCTTGTTCGACAGTATAAACAGTATATGAACGAATATGATCTGACAAAAGCATCGCGTGCGATTACAGATTTTACATTAGATAATCTTTCCAATTGGTATGTCCGCAGAAACCGCCGCCGTTTCTGGTCGAGGACTCGACTCGTCGAGAAGAGTGAAAAAGGAAAAGATAAAACAGCGGCGTATCAAACGCTTTATGAATGTTTAGATACAATCGTAAAAATGGCTGCACCGATTGCTCCATTCCTGTCCGATGAAATGTATCGCAATTTGAATACAGCTACAAAGAAAGAAGGTTTCTCTTCTGTTCATTTAACGATGTTGCCCGATGTTCATGAATCTGCAATCGATCCTGCGCTTGAAACAAGAATGGATCGTGCGATAAGAATTGTGGGATTGGTCAGAGCAATGCGGATGAAATCAAATTTAAAAGTCCGCCAGCCGCTGAAAAAAATTCTTATTCCGGTAAAAGATCAGACTGAATACCTATTGTTGAAATCGATTGAAGGAATTATCCTCGATGAAATCAATGTAAAAGAAGTTGATGCGAAGATCGATCAGGATATTATTAAATATAAGATCAAACCGAATTTCAGAGTGCTTGGAAATAAGTACGGCAAATTGACGGCGAAAGTTGCCGATATAATTCGTAATTTTACGCCGATTCAAATTAATCAAATAGATGTTGAAGGAAAGATTCAATTCGAAATAGAGGGAAATTCAATTAGTATCGTTCTTGAAGATGTTGAAATTATTGCGGAAGAAATCAAAGGGTGGATGGTTGAATCCGACGGAAAAATTACCGTAGCACTTGATACAGAAATAACCCCCGAACTCCGTATCGAAGGATTTGCGCGTGAATTTGTTAGCCGTGTGCAAAATCTTCGGAAAGATTCCGGATTTGAAGTTACCGATAGAATCTCAATTGCGTTCAGTTGCGGCGATCAATTGGCAGATGCACTGCTTCAGTCTGCCGAATATATTACGAATGAAACATTATCAGTTGAATTAACCAGAAAAAATCTTAATGGAACTGCGGTGAGAGAAGATATTAATGGCGAACAATGTGAAATCAGTATTATCAAAGTGTTGAACTAATTCATTGTCATTATTAAAAGGATTACAATGGCGAAAAAAATCGCAGTAAAAGCAAAATCCAAAACCAAAACTGGTAAAAAAATGTCGCGTTCGAAAGCAGCATCGGTAAAAACGAAAAAGGTTGTTGCCAAATCGATAAAGAAAAAGGCGATAAAAGGATACAGTGCCAAGGATCTTGCATTTTTTAGGAAATTGATTCTTGAAAAACGAAAAGAGATCGTTGAGGAATTGACGATCTTAAAAGAAAGTATGATGGATGTTACCACCGGAGAATATGCCAGTGAAAACTCCACCTATTCAACGCATATGGAGCAGGGGACGGATGCGATGGAGCGTGAGAAAACATTTTTGTTCGCTTCACGCGAAGGAAAATTTTTGAACTACTTGGATGATGCGCTTCGCCGGATCGACAAAGGAACCTATGGTATTTGTATTGATTGTGTCGAGACTCCAAAACATCTTTGCAAAACATGCCCGTTGATCCCGAAAGCACGGCTGGAAGCAGTCCCCCACGCTCAATTATGCGTGGAATGTAAAAAATTAAAGAAGGGAATGATGTAATTGTGAAAGTTCTTTTCGTAACCATAAGTATTGTTATTGCTGATCAGATCACAAAGTTCATGATAAAAGGAATCGATATTCCCTTGGTTGGTGTCTCTTTGCAAGGAATGCCGCTGGGAAACTCGTTTCCGGTGATTGGAGATTTTCTTCGAATCACATTTATTGAAAATCCGGGAATGGCATTTGGTATTGAAGTTGTTGATGGAAAAATATTCCTCACATTGTTTTCAATTATTGCCAGTATTGGGGTCCTATTCTACCTTTACATTATGCGTCATGAAAAATTGTTGTTCCGTCTTTCCCTTGCGCTTATTCTCGGCGGAGCAATCGGCAATCTTATCGATAGAGTTTTTTACGGAGTGATCTACGGCGAATCATCGTTGTTTCACGGTAAAGTAGTTGATTTTATCGATGTCGATTTTTTTAATATTGATTTTTTAGGATTCCAGTTGCACCGATTTTGGGTGTTCAATATTGCTGATGCTTCTGTATCAATTGGTCTTGTCTTAATGCTGTTGTTCCATCGGTCTTTTGTCGATCACGAAGAACAGATTCCGGCTGTTCAATCCTCTTCGTCAACCGAAGCCAATTCATCAATATAAAACGAGATAAATTTTTGAGTTTGTTGTTCTTACTATGCCGAATTTAATTCGGCATATTTTTTTATAGAAAGTGAATTGAGACGATATGAAATTGGAAGGTGACCGTTGAGAACATGAAGAATCATTTTAAAATTTGCATTCCACCCGGACAGACAAAAGAGCGTCTAGATGTCTATTTAACATCTCATACCGAGAATGCGACAAGAAATAAAGTTCAGGAAGCGATTAAGAACGGCGAAGTTCTTGTCAACGGAAAAATAGTAAAACCAAGTTACATCATTTTTGCCAATGATCGTATTGAAATAAACTTGTTGCGTCCTGATCCGCCGGAAGTAAAAGCAGAGAATATTCCATTAGAGATAGTGTATGAGGATGATTATTTACTTGTTGTGAATAAACCTGCGGGAATGGTAACACACCCGGCATATAAAAATTACTCGGGAACGTTAGTTAACGCCTTAATGCATCATTCCGAAAAACTTTCACAGCTTCATTCGGATGATGATGAAGAGTTTGATGTTGTCCGTCCGGGAATTGTCCACCGGCTTGATAAAGATACCAGCGGATTATTGGTTGTAGCAAAAGATGAAACATCGCACCAAAAATTGGCAAAACAATTTGCTGCGAAAACATCAGAGCGAGAATATAATGCAATTGTATGGGGAAAGTTTAAACAACAATCGGGAGTGATTGATGCTCCGCTTGGCAGAAGTAAAAGTGATAGAAAGAAGGTTGCAGTGATTGCAGACGGAAAGAATGCCGTTACTGAATACGAAGTGATTGAGCAATTCGATTATCTATCGTTAGTAAAACTCCATCTCCGCACCGGACGAACGCATCAGATTCGTGTTCATCTTTCACATATTCATCATCCGGTATTTGGTGATGAAACCTACGGCGGAAGAGAGATTGTTGTGGGGGGAATTGAAGGGAAGAAAAAAGCAGAAGTGAAAAATCTGCTTGAGATGATGCCGCGTCAAGCGCTTCACGCAAAGAAACTTGGGTTTGTTCACCCCGCAACAAAAAAAATGATGCGCTTTGAAAGCGAGCTGCCGCTGGATATGAAAGCTGTGCTGAGGTTCTTAAAGAAAAGCTAATACTATTGGGGAGTTCTAAAAACTTGTGCGCCATCTTTTTGGAGCATTAGTAAATCAATGTCATTCTCTACCCTACGGGTCGTAGACGAGTCGTAGACCGAGCGACCTGCCCGCTCGAAGAGTCTTCGACCAGCGGTCAGGCGGGAGCGAGGAATCTCGGTCTTTATTTTGCCTACGGCTCGTCTACGACCCGTAGGGTAGAGAAGAAAAAACGAGATTTCTCGCCCGCCTGCCAAAGCACGCCTGCGTGCCGAAACTTAGCACTACGGCGTGCAGGCACGTTGTTTGTGCGGCGGGCAGGTCGCTCCGCCTGCCTTCGCCGAAACGAAGCATCGGCTTCGTGCAGGCAGGCTCCTCGAAATGACAATCCTCTTGAATTTTTAGAACCGCCCTATTATTTCTTTTGCAATTCCAACGCAATCCGTTCCAAACTTGGAATATAATCCATCACGAACACTTCTTCGGTTAGGGTAAGATTCACCGTTGGAGTGACTTCGATTTTTTTGAAAAGACTGTTAGGAATTTCACTGACCGCTCGGACAATTCCAATTTTTATTCCTGGAGGGAAAGCATTGCTGTATTCGGAGGTAATGATGGCATCACCTTCTTTTACATCTAATGTTTTTGCCACATTTTTGAACAGCAGAGTTTTTCCATCCCACGCAATAATTCCATCCACGCGGCTGCGTTGAATTTTTGCGCTTGCTCTAAAATCAACATTCACAATCATCTGTCCAATTGCATAGTCGTTGCTTGCGGCAACAATTCTTCCGATTAATCCTTCGCCGGTTACAATCGGGTTTCCGATATGAATACTGTCGCCTGTACCAACATCAATGGTTAATGTATTGCGAAGAAGATTAAAATTTTTGGCAACAACTTTTGCGGAGGTTAATTTTATTGCGGATGTTTCACGTAAAGCGATCATTGAGCGAAGACGGATGTTTTCTAACCGCGATTCGCGAAGTTGATTCACTTCATCGGCAAGATTCACATTAACTTTTCGAAGAACTTCATTCTCTTTCCGCATAGCGGTAAGATTAGGAAAAAACGAAAATGTCTTTTGAATGACACCAAGTGTCCCAACTGTTAACGATCGTACTTGTCTGATCTGTGTATTATCATTAATGACGAGCAGGGCAAGCGAGATTGAAACAAGCACAACAAGCAGAACATATTCTTTGAACAGAAAAAAATATTGATAGAGACGCTGGATCATATCGAAATAAATGGTGCAAAAATTTTTCGTAAGACAACCTTGTCAAGGTTGTGTTTATAGATTTGTACAGTTCAATTATCCTATCATTATTACTCAAGAAACCTTGACAAGGTTTCTTATTTTTTGGCAATAGCTCTTAGTACCGTCTGCTGGTAAGAAGAACTTTTTGATATTTCTCAAGATTTTCAAGAACGCGTCCGGTTCCGCGCACAACAGCCGTCAACGGATCTTCGGCAATATGAACAGGCAGATTTGTTTCTAATCGGAGGCGCTCGTCAAGTCCTTTAATCAAAGCGCCACCGCCTGTGAGCATAATTCCTCGATCAAGAATATCGGATGCAAGTTCCGGCGGTGTTCGTTCCAATGTCATCTTTACACCGTCGATAATTGAAGAGATATTTTCATTCAACGCTTCTCTGATCTCAACCGAACTTGCTTCGGTTGTTTTTGGAATTCCATTGACAAGATCTCGCCCTTTCACTTGGATCGTTACTTCTTCTTTCATCGGCATAACGGAACCAACTTCACACTTGATCGCTTCAGCAGTTCGTTCGCCGATAAGAAGATTGTGATTTTTTTTGAAGAATTGAATGATCGCATTATTCATTTCATCGCCGGCAATACGAATCGATTCTTCATTCACAATTCCCGAAAGGGCGATAACGGCAATTTCAGTCGTGCCGCCGCCGATATCGACGATCATATTCCCTACCGGCGCTTCAACATCCAAACCAATACCGATCGCCGCCGCCATTGGTTCTGCAATTAAATGAACTTCTTTCGCCCCCGCATGTTCCGCGGAATCGCGCACCGCGCGTTTTTCAACTTCAGTAACACCGCTTGGAACACATATAACGATTCTTCTGCTTGGCATCCAACTGGAATGTATTTTCTTAATGAACTCGCGTAACATTCCTTCCGCAATTTCAAAATCCGCTATCACGCCGTCGCGCATCGGACGGATTGTACGAATATCGCGATGTGTTCTGCCGAGCATTTCGCGTGCTTCGTTTCCAATTGCAACAATTTTTTTTGTGTTGCGGTCGAACGCAACGATAGAAGGTTCGTTCAATACAATTCCTTTACCCTTCATATAAATAAGCGTGTTTGCCGTTCCTAAATCGATGGCGATATCCGCCGAAAAATAATCTAATACACCCATAATAAATTTTTAATGTTTAAAGTGACGAATTCCTGTGAATATCATTGCAATATTATGTTCATCAGCAGCTTGAATTACTTCATTGTCGCGAATTGAACCGCCGGGTTGAATCACCGCTGTTGCTCCGGCACTGACCGCTTCAAGCAACCCATCGGCAAACGGAAAGAAAGCATCGGATGCGACAACACTTCCCACAAGCGATAGATTGCTTTCTTTCGATTTCCATACGGCAATTTTTGCCGAATCAATTCGAGACATTTGTCCGGTGCCAACGGCAAGTGTACGGTCTTTCAAACCATACACAATGGCATTGGATTTGACATGTTTTACCACTTTCCAAACGAACATCATCGCTTCCAACTCATCAGAGGTCGGTTGGCGTTTGGTAACAATTTTTAACTGATCTTTTGAAAGTTGAACTTCATCTTTTGATTGCACAAGCAATCCTCCCGAGACAGAGCGAATATCAAAGCCGTCCGATTCGGTCTTTAGTATTTGAACTATGCGTCTCTCCTTTTTCTTCATAAGAAATTCCAGCACGCCGGGTTCAAATGATGGGGCGAGAATGATCTCTGTAAAAATCTCATTCATTGCTTCAGCAGTCTTTATATCAAGCGGACGATTGACTGCTATAATTCCGCCAAATGGCGCTTTTGTATCGGTTGCAAATGCTTTACGATACGCTTCCGTTAATGATTCCGCACTTCCGACACCACACGGATTTGTATGTTTAACAATAACAACTGTTGGTGTTTCAAACTCGCCGACAAGAACAACAGCAGCGTTTGCATCGATGATATTGTTGAAAGAAAGTTCCTTACCGTGTAATTTTTTTAGCGACTCATCATACTTTCCATACAGTGCCGCCGATTGGTGCGGATTTTCTCCGTATCGAAGGTCGGCATATTTTTTTATTGAGAATGAAAATGTTTCCGGAAGCGACGGCTGTTGTAACCTACGCGAAAGATATTCCGCAATTGTTGAATCGTAATGCGCCGTATGTTGAAACACTTCCTTTGCTAATTCAAAACAGGTATCTTCGCTTATATATCCATCACGATCTTTCAATTCTTTCAGAATTGTTCCGTAGCGATTGTGATTGACGATTACTGCTGTGAAGCGATAATTTTTTGCCGCTGAGCGAAGCATTGTCGGTCCGCCGATATCGATATTCTCAATTGCTTCTTCTAACGGAACATTTGGTTTTGCAACAGTCTCTTCAAACGGATATAAGTTCACTACAACAAGATCGATCGGTTGAATGTTGTGCTGCTCCAACTGCTGGCAATGAGAAGGATTATCAAGCACTGCAAGTAATCCGGCATGCACGGCTGGATGAAGTGTCTTCACTCTGCCGTCAAGAATTTCAGGAAATCCGGTGATTTCAGAAATCTGCTTCGCCGGAATATTATTCGCGGCAAGTAAAGTGTACGTTCCTCCGGTTGAAATAATCTCTACGTTTGCGTTATGCAACTCTTTTGCAAATTCAACGATTCCTTTTTTATCTGAAACGCTGATAAGTGCGCGCTTGATCTTAAGCAATGCAAAAATTCCTTCGGCTCAAATTTTTTCTGAAAACATTTTTATAATTGATGGAAGTAATTCGTGTTCTACTTTTAATACTTTTGCTGCAAGTGTCTCCGGTGTGTCATTCGGATCAATGCGGATCTTTTGCTGTGCGATAATTCCGCCGTTGTCATATTCTTCGTTCACGAAATGAACCGTTGCTCCGGATTCTTTTTCCTTTGCGGCGATTACTGCATTGTGAACATTCATTCCAAACATTCCTTCACCTCCGTATTTTGGAAGCAGTGCCGGATGAATGTTGATGATACGTTCCGGGAAAGCACGGGTGATTGCCGGATCTAATTTTTTTATATATCCTGCCAATACAATAAAATTTGTACCGAACGAACGAAGCGTTTCGAGAATTTTTTGTTGAAACAAACTCGGATCAGAAAATTGTTGCTGACTGATATGAAACGCCGGAATAGTAAACGATTGCGCCAGGGCTAATGCACTGGATGAAGAATTGTTACTGATAACAACCACGATCTTTGCAGAAATTTTTTGTTCAGCAATTGCATGATGAAGAGCTTCAAAGTTAGAACCGCGACCGGAAGCAAAAACAGCAATATGTAACACGGAAAAATTCCTTCAACAGAGCAAAACATCTACAATCAATACAAATGTAACCACAAATGCACGGTTTGTCAATGAAACGTGGCGAAAATTCACTGATTTTTCAATCTTTTTGTAATTTTTGTCAGACTACCGAACGCCTGATTCAGTGAATGTTAAACTATTTTTTACGGTATCAAGTGTCGCACGAATTCCGATTGGGAGAGTCAATTTTTTTGGAACATGACCATACGCCAGACCAGAAACAACGGGTTTTTCTAATTCGGAGAGATAATCATTCATCACTTGTTCGGCCGATAAGAATGGTTTCGTTGTGTCCGATGCTTTCACATCAGTCAAGTCGCACATAATAATTCCATTCGTATCATCTAAGATGTTGGCAATGCGAAGCTGGTTCATCATTCGGTCGAACCGGTAACTTTCTTCTTCAATTTCTTCGATGAACAATAGTGATTTCTTGAAAGAAGGAAGATATTTGCTTCCCGCCAACGATACAATTAACGAGAGATTTCCGCCAAGAAGTATTCCCGATGCTTTGCCTTTCACGATTGTTTGCAATTCTTTTTCAGGAGGATTTTGAACTGCACCCATTTTTTTTGCTGAAGTGATACACGCCCAAAAATGTTCTTCGGTGAATGTATCAATCCCTTTGAACATTTCAACGCCGGACATTGGACCAGAGAACGTAACGAGTCCGGTTTTTTTAAAAATTGCAAGTTGCAGTGCGGTAAGATCGCTGTAGCCGACAAGAATTTTTGGATTTTTTTTTATGAGAGAATAATCCAACAAGGGAAGTATTCGCGGTGTTCCGTATCCGCCACGAACGGCGATGATCGCTTTTACATCGTTATCGGCAAACATAGCGTTAACATCGTCTGCACGTTCTTGATCTGTTCCTGCAAGATACCCGTACACTTTCTGGACATTCTTTCCAAGTTTTACGCGATACCCAAGTCGTTCAAGATATTCGGCACCTTTTGTGATTTTTTCAGGAGAACTTGGCGGGCTGGCGGGAGCGATGATTCCGATCGTGTCGCCTTTTTTAAGTGCGCGAGGTTTTATTATTGTCATAATTATTTTTTTATTTCAAGTACATGAAAAGTATAAACAGCACTGAGTTCAAATCCTTTTGCAAAATCCGGCGAAGAAAAATTTGTAATGCCAAATAACTTTACGGAAAAATTATTGAAAACATTTTTTTCTATGCCAAGTTTTGCATTTGATAGATGCCCAATGCCGTTTCCATTGTGACCTCTTCGTCCGGCAGACTGTATGGATAAATAGGTTGTTTCCCCGATTGGCAAGAAGTATTCAATTCCATAAACAAACACATCGTGTTGTGAACTGACAAGCGTTGGGTCACCTAAAATTCCCAGACCTGCATTAATCGTCCATAATCCGGCAAAATGTTTTTGAAACAACAGCGAAGAAAAGAAATTCATTTCATCAATTCCAAGTCCGGATTCGTTGCTGGCATTCGGAAGTTGAACTCCGAAGCGAACCGAGAATCCGATTCCAGAAGTATATTCATTCAGTACGCTGAACTTTGTCCACAAAGAAAAATCTCCTATATCAGCAGTACGATTGTTTGATGTTGTTATTCCTGAATTGAATGCAGGTTTTCGTGCTGTAATATCCAGAACATTTAATAACGTTCCTTCTGTTTGGAGTTCAACATATCCGCTTAGCGATATGCAGAAACGCAGATTTCCGATTTTCCAAAGATTTCCTTGTAATCCGGAGAGAGGAAACGTCTGCTGACGAAAATGTGATGTTCCAAATTCTATTTGAGCATGACCTGATTCGAGAAGCGATGCAGATTCAACGGCAAGCGGTTGCTGTTGAGAAGCAAGAATGACGGGGAGGATACAGAGAAGAAGTAAAGTTTTCTTCAAACAAATCCTAAAAAAATGTTGAAATAAAAAACGCCGGCAAAATATTTGTCTGTGTTTCGTTTGTTGTAACGTTAGGCAATTTCTGTTTCCTTGTGGTTCACCCGTTGTTCAAATTCTTCGCGGAACCGTTTCACAAAACTCTGCACGGGCCAAGCGGCGGCATCACCAAGTGCACAAATCGTATTTCCTTCGATCTGATTTGCAACATTAATAAGCATATCAACATCTTGCGGCCGCGCTTCGTAATGCTCAAAACGATGAAGCATCTTCTCGAGCCAACCGGTTCCTTCTCGACATGGCGTACATTGTCCACACGATTCATGATGATAGAAATGTGCTATGCGTGCAAGAACTCGAACAAGATCGGTATCTTCATCCATTACGATCAAACCTGCTGTTCCAACCGATGAGCCAGCAGCTTTTAACGAATCTGCATCCATGTTCACACCTTCAAGATTCTCGCCGCGGAGAACCATTGTTGATGATCCGCCGGGAATTACAGCTTTAATCTTTTTTCCATTCGGGACACCGCCCGCATATTGTGGATCGTTGATCAATGTAAGTAAGGAAATTCCTGTGGGAATTTCATATACACCCGGCTTATTAACGTGACCACTAATTCCAACAAGAATTGGTCCGGGATGTTTTGCAACACCAACGTTAGAATACCACTCCGATCCTTTGTTAATAATGAGCGGAACATTCGTCATTGTTTCAACATTGTTGATCGTAGTCGGAGCTGCCCATAATCCTTTTTGTGCCGGGAACGGAGGCTTCATTCTTGGATATCCACGGTCACCTTCAATGGAATTCATCAGCGAAGATTCTTCGCCGCAGATATACGCTCCAGCACCTTTATGGGTATAGATGTTTGTTGAAAATCCTGAACCAAGAATATTTTCACCGATATAACCTTTGTCATAAGCATCAGCCAATGCTTTATCGACCATTTTTATCCACTTGCCATACTCTCCGCGAATGTAAATATAGGCGGCAGTAATACCCATTGCATAACAACCGATGATGATTCCTTCGATCATCATATGAGGATTGAACTCAAATATTTGTCGGTCTTTAAATGTGCCCGGCTCAGATTCGTCACCATTCACAGCAAGATATTTTAGCTTGTCGTTTCCCTTTGGCATAAACGACCATTTCAGCCCGGTTGGAAAACATGCACCGCCTCGTCCGCGCAGTCCGGATTTTTTTACTTCGTCAATAACTTCATCCGGCTTCATAGTTAAAACTTTTTTTAGAGCAGAATACCCGCTATGCTGTTCGTAAACATCAATACGGTGGTAATCTTTTATTTCAGGAAGAATGTGTTTTTCCATAGAGTTTCTTTAAGAGGATTCCCAAGTATTAAAAACTTGGAAATTCTAAAATGTTATTTCAAACTTGTGAGTAATTGTTCTGTTTTTTCGGGAGTAAGATATTCGTGGTATTCTTCTCCGATAACAAGCATCGGTGCGCCGCCGCAAGCTCCCATACATTCAACTTCACTGATTGTAAATTTACCATCCGAAGATGTGGTGCCGAGTTTTGTACCGCAAACCTTTTCTACCGCAGAAAGAATTTTATCTGATCCGCGCAGCAAGCATGAAACATTGGTGCAAACCTCGATATGATATTTGCCGAGTTTCTTGTTGTTATACATTGTATAAAATGTTACCACGCCCATAACGTGAGCATGCGGAACGCCGACAAGATCACCGATATAGTTCATCATTTCTTGTGAAATCCAGCCTTCTTGTTCCTGTGCTAACCACAGAATTGGAAGGAGGGCTGCTTTTTTCGCAGGATATTTTTTGAACAGCGTTTCTACTTTGTGGAGATTTTCTTGTGTAAGCATAAAGTGAAATTATCTGAGAGAAGTTGATTGTTTATCGAATGAAATATCGTCGTAGATATCATTAAGGGATAATTTTGTTTTAATTGCCTTTAACACTATTGTATTCTCTAAAGAATTATATTCCTTAAATATCCATTCATCCTCATTCTTTTTAATAAAATGTTCAACGGAAAATTTATTTTGTGCGACCAGAATATATTCTTTGAATGATTCAATCTTTCGGTAATGATTGAATTAGGAAAAAGTATCGCACTAATATTGGCAACAATATCAGAATGTTTGGCCGTTGTTCCGGCTAAACCATACATCTTGCCGTCTTTGATGGTTGGTCTTGCCAAACTAAACATCTCGCCGTTATAGAACTCGCTTTTCGTTTCAGCGGCACGTTCAATGGCACGATATTCCTTCTCGGTTAATATTTTTTTTGTTTTTGCGCTCATCATCAAAAAATTATTTATCCGCTTCGCCCATTACCGGATCGAGACTTCCGAGAACAGCGACAATATCAGAAATCATTCCGCCTTCAACTAATTGGGCAGTTGATTGTAAGCTCATGAATGAAGGAGAACGTATCTTCAATCTCCACGGCTGACCTTCACCGCGCGACTGAATATAGAATCCAAGTTCACCTTTTGATGCTTCAACAGCGTGATAAATCTCGCCAACCGGCGGGTTCACTCCAAAATTGATGAGCATAAAGTCGTGGATTAATTCTTCCATTCGTGTATAAATTTGTTCTTTTCGAGGAAGAACTTTTTTGGGTTCGTTCGCATTTACTGGTCCGGAAGGCATTTTTTTTAAACATTGAAGAACAATTTTCACGCTTTCTTTTACTTCATTTAAGCGAACGTAATATCGAGCTAAACAATCGCCATCGTTAAGAACAGGAATATTAAAATCGAGTTCATTGTAAACGAGATACGGTTGCGTTCTTCTAAGATCATGTTCAAGTCCAACGGCGCGAATATTTGGTCCGCTCAATCCATTTGCAATTGCTTGTGCTTGAGTAATTACGCCAACACCATCCAAACGTTCAACAAAAATTCTGTTGGTGTTAAGCATGGTAATGCACTCATTGAACTTTTCAGGGAATTGATCTAAGAATTCTTTAATGACAGCAATAACTTCAGGAGACATATCGTGAGCCAGACCTCCAACGCGCGTAAAACTTGTAGTGAAGCGGGCTCCGGTTAACAACTCAAAAATATCATACATTTTTTCACGTTCACGAAATGTCCAGGTAAAGACCGTTAACGCGCCTACGTCCATCGCCAGCGCACCAATTCCCAATAAATGCGAGGAAATACGAGCCAGTTCCGATATAATTGTTCGAATATACTGCGCTCGTTTAGGAGCTTCAATCCCAACAAGTTTCTCTACTGCGAGAACGTATGCAGTATTATTCATTAAAGGTGAAAGGTAATCGAGACGGTCTGTGTGGGGAATAAATTCGTGATACGAACAGTTTTCTGCGAGTTTTTCATAGCCGCGATGTAAATATCCTAATTCAGGAATACACGCCGCAACAGTTTCACCATCCAATTTAATTAGAAGACGTAACACGCCATGGGTGGCTGGGTGCTGTGGTCCCATGTTCAAGATCATTTCATTGTCGAGTGCATCATCAAAATAGACGCTGGTATTTTTATTCTCAAGAGCAGCAAGAATTTTTTGCTGCCGAATATCCATTGCGTGTTCAATATTCATTATGTCGATGCTTTATTATAGAGAGTATAATTTATTTTCTAGGAAGAGGAATTGAATCAGGAACGCCCATCATTGGAAAATCTTTTCGTAGCGGGAAGTATTCAAATTCTTCCGGCATATACATTCTACGCAGGTCATTGTGCCCATCGAAAATAATTCCAAACATATCATATGTTTCGCGTTCCGGCCAGTTTGCACCGGACCAAACAGAAATTACCGATGGACAATGCAAATCTGATTCATCCACAAATACTTTTAGACGGATTCGATGCTTATACGATAGAGAATAGAGATTGTATATCACTTCAAAGCGATTTTCAGGGGTGAAAGCATCGGCACCACAAATATCGCTGCAATAATTAAATAAGCTGGATTCATCATCCCGAAGGAACGCACAAACATTCACAATTTCTTCTTTCTTTATATGAATAGTGGTTTCACCACGAAATTCACGAATATCCAGAATACTAGTGTGGAATTGTATTTTAAGTTTTTCTACGACAGTAGTTAGCATATTGACTTAGTGGGGCATTCTTATAAAAAATGGCGAAAAATTTAATTGTTATTGTTATTGATACCTTGAATCTGAAGAAGTTGTTGTTCTTGACGTTCTGCGGCTACGGTCATTGGCATGCTTTTGCTTTCACCACGTTGAATTTTTTCTTGAATCATTATTAGCGCATGAAGCAAATTATCCGGACGAGGCGGGCATCCTGCAACATACACATCAACCGGCAAAAATTGATCGATTCCTTGAACCACAGAATATGTTCTGTACATTCCACCTGATGAAGTGCAAGCGCCCATTGCAATCACCCACTTAGGATCGGGCATTTGGTCATAAATTTTTCTGACAACAGTCGCCATTTTGTATGTTGTTGTTCCTGCAACAATCAGCAGGTCGGCTTGGCGTGGAGAGAACCGAAATACTTCGGCACCAAAACGTGCAACATCAAAGCGTGGCATTGCGAATGCCATCATCTCAATTCCGCAGCACGAGATACCGAGCGGCATAGGCCATAACGAATTTTTACGACACCAATTAATTGCAGAATCAATTGTTGTGGTTAACGCTGTATCGCCGAGTGCGTGTTCTAATCCCATTGCAAAGCTCCTTTTTTCAAAATGTAAATATAACCGACAAATAAAATAAGGATGAACAAAATCATCTCTATGTATCCAAACATTCCTAATGCTCTAAAGTTCACCGCCCAGGAATATAAAAAAATCAGTTCTATATCGAAGAGAATGAATAGAACGGCGACCATATAATATTTCACGGAAAATCGTTCGCGTGCAGACTTTACCGGAGGCATGCCGCTTTCGTAAGTGGAAAGCTTTTCTTTATTCGGACGATTTGGTCCGAGGAAACGATGCAGTGTTAAAAATACAAGACCAAGAAATGCACTAACACCGAGCATAACAAAAATTGGAAGATATGTTTGCATTTTGAGTAAGAATTATTTGCGTATGATAATAACAATATTAAAATTTATCAAAAAAATGCCCTAAAGTCAATGTAAGGTTGAGAGCAGCAAGAGACAATAAAAATTAATTTTTTACAATGACAACAAGAATATTTACAATTTAAATCATCCCAATATTTTCTTTCATACTTTTACTGTGTGTTGAATTTGTTTCACGAAGTAAATTTTAAGAAAAATATTTTTTGATTACTGTATGACCTGCGGTCGGATTCCAAAAAAATATTACATGTAATCTATAACGGCTAATGCGCACCAAGAACCAACCTGTTATTTTATAACGGCAGTATGTGGCAATTGTCAAACAAAATCAAAACTCCGACAGTAGTGTCAAGTTAAGTTTTTACGTCATAATATGGATGCAAAAAGACTTAATTTTCTTCTTGACTTGAGTAGTATAACCCTCTATATTCGCAGGTGGTTAGAGTGGATGTATTTCTCGCCGTATTATCAAAACGTTAATAATAATAGCTTCACATGGGGATTTCTCTGAAAACTGGAGCAATGAGAATTTTTTTGCTTTGTGTAACTCTAAATAAAAAATTTTAGTGTTACTCTAAAATCGGACAATATACTATCAATTTTACAACATAATTTTAATTAACAGGAGGGCATAACCCAATGAACGACACAAAGGTAGCAGTAAAAGAAACTGCGACAACAACAAAAAACGGGACTCAAGGGCTCACATTCGGTCGTTTTTTCACCAAACAAGGTATCCATCCGTTTGATGAAATTGAATGGGAATTGAGAACCGCGGTAATCACCAACGAAAAAGGGGAGAAGATTTTTGAACAGAAGAATGTAGAGATTCCAAAATCGTGGTCGATGACTGCCACAAATGTTGTTGTGTCGAAATACTTTCATGGGTTGATTGGGACACCGGATCGCGAAACAAGCGTGCGACAAATTGTTGATCGTGTTGCAAAATCAACTGTAGCATGGGGACGCAAACAGAAATATTTTGCAACCGAACAAGATGCCGATATTTTCTACAATGAGTTATGTTTTATTCTCGTGAATCAATACATGGCGTTCAATAGTCCGGTATGGTTTAATGTTGGCATTGAAGAACGTCCGCAATGTTCTGCATGCTTTATCAACTCTGTTCAAGATTCAATGGAATCGATTCTTGGTTTAGCACGAACCGAAGGTATGCTTTTTAAATTCGGTTCAGGAACCGGTTCAAATCTTTCTACACTTCGTTCTTCAAAAGAAGTTCTTGCCGGCGGTGGAACTGCTTCAGGTCCGGTTTCCTTCATGAAAGGTTTTGATGCATTTGCCGGCGTTATCAAGTCAGGCGGAAAAACACGCCGCGCTGCAAAGATGGTTATTCTGAATGTTGATCATCCGGATGTGGTGGACTTTATTAATTGTAAAGCAGTAGAAGAGAAAAAAGCATGGGCGTTGATCGATGCGGGATATAACGGCGGATTCAATGTTCCGGGCGGTGCGTATGATTCTATTTCTTATCAAAATGCAAACCATTCCGTTCGTGTAACAGATGACTTTATGAAGGCTGTTCTTGGAGATAAGGAATGGCAAACGAAGGCGATTAAAAATGGAAAACCGGTTGATACGTTCCGCGCGCGTGATTTGATGAGACAAATTTCTGAAGCTGCATGGTTATGCGGCGATCCGGGAATGCAATTTGATACGACAGTGAACGCATGGCATACATCATCCAACACGGCGCGCATCAATGCATCGAATCCGTGCAGCGAGTATATGTATCTGGATGATTCAGCGTGTAATCTTGCATCGCTCAATTTGATGAAGTTCCGTACGGATGATGGTGAATTTAATGTAGAAGCATTTAAATTCGCGGTTGATGTAACAATCACAGCTCAAGAAATCTTTGTTGATAATGCAAGTTATCCGACACCGATGATCGAAAAGAACAGCCACGATTTTCGTCCGCTTGGTTTAGGATATGCAAACCTCGGTGCATTGTTGATGGCTCGCGGTTTGGCTTATGATAGTGAATCGGGACGTGAATATGCAGCGGCAATCACTTCGTTGATGTGCGGTGAAGCGTATGCTCAATCATCACGCATTTCGAAAGAGATGGGACCGTTCAAAGGATATGCAATCAATCGTGAACCGATGTTGAATGTGATGAACAAACACAGTGTTCATGCAGATAAAATCTCTACCGAATATGTTCCGAATCAATTATGGGAAGCATCCAGCACTTCGTGGAAAGAAGCAATTGAACTTGGAAAAGAACATGGATATCGCAACGGTCAGGCAACAGTTCTTGCACCGACCGGAACAATTGGATTTATGATGGATTGCGACACCACCGGTGTTGAACCCGATATTGCTCTTGTGAAGTACAAGAAATTGGTTGGCGGCGGAATGATGAAAATTGTTAACCAAACTGTTCCGGAAGCATTACGTAAACTTAATTATGACAGTGAACAGATAGAGCATATCATTTCCTACATTGATAAGAATGATACGATTGAAGGTGCGCCGTTTTTGAAAGAAGAACATCTTTCCGTTTTTGACTGCGCATTCAAACCGGCAAGAGGAAAACGTTCCATTCAATATATGGGACACATTAAAATGATGGGTGCAACACAGCCGTTTCTTTCGGGTGCAATTTCTAAAACGGTTAATATGCCTTATGATGTAACACCGGAAGATATTATGCAAGCGTATGTCGAATCATGGAAGATTGGCTTAAAAGCTGTTGCCGTGTATCGCGATGGATGCAAACGAACACAGCCTCTTTCCACATCGTTGGATGGCGACAAGAAAAAAGAAGACCAGCCCGACAAAGCAGGTCTGGCGGGAAAGAAAGCGGAAGCACGTCTTGCGAGACGCCGATTACCGGCAGAGCGTAATGCGTACACACACAAATTCAGCATCGCGGGTCATGAAGGATACATCACTGCTGGTATGTATGAAGATGGATTACCGGGAGAAGTATTCATTACAATGTCGAAAGAAGGTTCAACACTTTCGGGTATGATGGATGCGTTTGCAACATCAATCTCCATTGCGCTTCAATATGGTGTTCCAGTGAAAATACTTGTGGACAAATTCACGCACATGCGGTTTGAGCCTTCTGGGTTCACACAGAATCCGGAAATTCCGATTGCAAAATCGATCTGCGATTACATCTTCCGCTGGTTAGGGTTGAAATTTTTGCCGAAAGACGAACAACCGATTTCTGTTGTTGCAGAATCAGTCGTGCTGGAAATGCCGAAATCAGAAATTCGTGTTGCGGAGACATTTGCAGCGGCTGAGCGGGGAGAAAAATACGTGTTTCAAACACAGGCAGACGCACCGCCGTGCCACGAATGCGGAAGTTTGATGATCCGTTCTGGTGCGTGTTATAAATGCACGCAATGCGGAAGCACGTCAGGATGTTCTTGATTTACTCTTAACCCTTCCAGCGTTTGGAACGCTGGAAGGGTTTTATTAAAGGGCGGTTCTAAAAATGTAAATATTCTCTGCGAACTCTGCGTTAAATTTTTAAAAATACTAATTTTTAGAACTGTCCTAATTATGGTTTACTGAAAAAGTCAAAACGCTAATAACGACAAGTAAAAAGAGTTGGGCTGCAAGAACAAAATGCACGATATTATAAGAAAAAGCATAAAAACCCTTGCAGCCTACGGCTGTCGTAGACAGAAGAATTCCGTATGATCCGATACCAAAGCCAACACCAACTGCTATAGAAGAATTTCAAACGCCATTTGAACTAAAACTCTCACGAGAAAATCGCTGGATAAAACTTTCAAGAACACTACCGTGGGATGCGCTGGTGAAAATATATTGTCGAGTGCTTTTCAAAAAACACGGACATCCGGCGAAAAATCCGCGCATCGTGATTGGCGCACTGATCATCAAACACTATGGAAGTGATGAGCGATGAAGCTACGATCGAATTGATACAAGAAAATGTGTATCAACAATATTTTATCGGTCTCTCGCAGTATCAATATGAGCCAGTGTTTGATCCGTCATTATTTGTAACCATTCGTAAACGGATTGGTGTAGAAGCATTCGATGCGATGGTTCAAGAGTTGATTTCCGTTGCACACAATCCATGCAAAGCATCCTTCGGATCAACGGTGTTGCCCATCCAAAGAAAAAATATTCACGAAGAACAGAGAACCATTTCATCATATTCACTCATGTTACGCACGCTGGGAAAATACCTAAAATATTAAGGACGTCATGCCCGAATGCTTTAATCGGGCATCCATTATGTAGATTCCCGCTAAAAACATGCGGGAATGACGATTTGTTTTTACTCTTTTGCGTAACGTGAGATATTCAATAAGACGGAATGTGCTGAAAGACATTTCTCTCTGTCACAGATACTTGCGGGATGAACAGCAGAAGATTTTGGAAGCGGAGTTTAAGAAAGCACTGAAATAGTTTACAATTTAACATTTCAATCTAAGGAGTAACCCCGGCAAAATAAAGTTACTCCTTATTTTATTTTGTATATATAAAATAAAACTTGACTTACATTTATCATTTTAGTAAGTTGAAAATAAAAAGGAGACGTATTATGGAAACATCAGTAGTTACAGTAAAAGGACAAATAGTCGTTCCGTCAAAAATTCGGACTAAATTTGGTATTAAAAAAGGGACAAAAGTAGCATTCATCGAACAAAATGGAAAGCTGATTATTCAACCGCTCGATAAAAACTATTTTGGAAGTCTTGCCGGTATTTTAGGAACCGAAGGAAAGATGCTCAAGTCGTTAATGGAGGACAAAAAAAGGGAGCGTGAATTATGAAAGCAACTGTATTCGATAGTTATGCCCTTATCTCTTTTTTAGAACGGGAAGAAGGGTATGATGAAGTTTCTTCCGTTTTGGATGAATGTGTTTTAAAGGATCGTGAAGCTTTTACCAGTGTAATTAATTGGGGTGAAGTGATATATCACGGACATCGACATGGTGGCGAAAAAATAGCAAAATTAGTTGAGGATACACTTAAAGCATTGCCAATACAAATTATTGATGCTGATAAAGATTTGACCAGAGTTGCTGCCGAATTAAAAGCACAT
>JANONI010000325.1:0-8055 GCA_031420755.1 Bacteroidota bacterium
GCGGCAATTCCTCCGCTTTAAATACACCACGAACTCCGGGAATCGTTTTAACCTGTACGGCAGACATAACGGATGGTGCTGCAGTTTCATAATTGAACATGTGCGCATCCTGTTCCATAATCACTTCGTCTCCCATTTCGGTGTGAGCTTTTAATGCAAGTTGATTACTCATACAACCGCTCGGAACAAACAAAGCATCTTCCTTCCCAAGAAGCGTTGAAATTGTTTCTTGAAGTTTATTGACTGTTGGGTCTTCACCGAAAACGTCATCACCAACTTCAGCGTTTGCCATTGCACTGCGCATTGCTTTTGATGGACGTGTTACAGTGTCACTTCGTAAATCAATGATTTGATTGCTCATAATTACTTTCTAAAAAATCCATAACCAATTGAAAATAAAAAAACTAATCCTGTTATACTTGCACATAGTCTTGCAAACCAATCACCATGTATTGTGTAGAAAGTTTTGGTTTGTAATGGTTCAATCTGATGTTGAATAAAAGTTTCGGTGTACATTTCTGTTTGGTCGTACATTCGACCAAGAGGATCTACAAATGATGAAATACCACCGTTCGCGCAACGAACTACCCACCGGCGATTTTCTATTGCTCTCAAAATCGCGTATTGATTATGCTGTCGAGCACCGGATGTGTTACCCCACCAACTGTCGTTGGTTATAAATACCAGAAATTCTGCTCCGTTATCGACAAATTTAGAGACGAACTCAGGGAAAATAGATTCATAACATATCATTGCAAGAAATTTCGTGTCAAATTTTTTGCTCGCAAAAATTGTGCTATCGTGTGCAAGTCCCCAATTACTAATTCCAACACTCCAACGCAGTGGTTCAATCAGAAACGGAACCTTGTCCGCATAAGGAATCCGTTCTGCAAAAGGAACTAATCGCATTTTACTGTACGTTTGTATCTCATTTGAATTTGGTTCAACAAACATTATTGAATTGAATGAATCGTACCGAACATTTGTTCCTTTAATTATACTGCTCGTTGGTGGAGCATCTTCTTGCTCATAATATTTAACCCGCACATATCCTGTTATAACTGAGATATGGAGACTATCAACTATCGATTTAAATTCCTGCAATTGCTGATGATAAGCCGGAAGATTTAACAATATTGCTGACTCCGGTAATACTACAATATCAATACTATCATTGATGTGTTTACCTATAAGTTTAAGATAATGTTGAGCTTGCTCCCAACGACCTAAAAAAGTATTCGCTCCTTCCCATTTGTTCCACGGATCAATATTAGGTTGAACGATACCAACATTTATTTTTTTATTGCTGGAATTGTGGAATGAATTTTCATCACCGTTGTAAAAATTTGGGACTACGTAAACTAACGCAATAGTAATTGCGAGATAATAGGATTTTTTATTTATTTTCGATTCCGATTGGACTTCCTTAACTAAAAAATAGACCAATACATTGATGATTAATATCCAAAATGAAATTCCATAAACACCGGTGAGATCGGCAAATTGAATTTTCTCAAGTTGATACGTTTGTGTATTGCCAAGATGCAGCCAAGGAAACGCCAATTCTCCGAGAGCGTACAACCATTCCATTGTTATCCAGATAAAAGGAAAGGTGACGGCTGAAAATTTATTTTTTAGTCTCTTCCTAACAAAAAAATAGAGCAGGGCTGGTAATGATAATACCAATGGCTCCCAAAGAAATAACGCCGTACCGGCAGTCATTAAATACGGATCTTTACCGTGGGTAAATCCAGCCACCCAATACAATGAGATTAATGAGAACAGAAAAAACGTGAAATAGGAATATCGAAAAAATCTGCTAAACGATTCGTTTGCATCCGTGAGGAGTAAAAATGGCACAAAACCTACGCATGCCAAAATTCCAAATTGAAATGGTGGAAATGAAAGTCCAAGAAGAACTGCAGACGCTACTGCTAAAGAAAGCATATACTTCTTTTGAGAATCGAATCTAAACAATGATTTCACAAACGGTTAGCATTATTTGTTTAATTTAATTTCGTTAATTTGAGGTTAACTATTTCCCATATCTTAATCGCAATCATTCCTATTCCGAATCCGACAATGCTTCCAGCAATAATATCCGATGGATAATGTACGCCGACATACGGTCGAGAGAACGCAACAAGAGCAGCGAATGCAAACCAATACCATTTTTGTCTTTGATAGAAATGAGCAATAACTGTTGCTCCTGCAAAATTATTAGCTGCATGTGACGATGGGAACGATAAACCACTTCCACAATCAACTAACATTCGAACTCCATCAAGTGCACGGCATGGACGGATACGACCAAATAATTC
The DNA here is from genome assembly GCA_031420755.1 of Bacteroidota bacterium. Lineage (GTDB taxonomy): Bacteria > Bacteroidota > Ignavibacteria > UBA10030 > UBA8401 > UBA8401. The sequence goes on from JANONI010000325.1 coordinate 2,322, forward strand.
TTTTAGAAAAGAACTATTAAACTGATCACTGATAAGAATTGTAAAAATCAATAATCCAATTGTTATCCTTCCAGTCTTACCGCCCTTCCATAAAACATACAGGATAAAAACTGCAATAAGAGCCAGTATCGGTTTATTTTTATTGATGTCGGTAATAAATGGCATCAACCAATCAAATACAGAATTAGAAATTGTATGATTGATAAAAAAGAAAACTGAAACATCAATGGAGTACAGGAATTCAATCACTATTTTTTCCTTTGCGATTAAACCATAGAATAATAATTATAACTACTCCTGTAACCAACAAAGCTGTTACAATTTGACTGTAGGTTGATAAATAAATTCCTATTGATTCCCAGTTTTCACCCAACAAGGTTCCAGCATAAATTAATATGCCATTCCAGATTAGCGCACTCACAAAACAGAGTATCGCAGTCGGTACAAATTTTACTTCAGCCATTCCGGCAAAGAAAGCAATCACAGCACGGGTTCCGGAAAGGAATCTATTAACAATAATTAACCAATATCCATATTTTCTAAACCATGATTCTACTTTATGCACGGATTCCAACGGCAAAAATTTAATCTTATTTTTTTCAATAATTGATAATCCAAACCAATCACCAATTTTATACATTGTCATGAATCCAGTGGTGCTGCCTACGGTTGCTATAAGTAATGTTTGGATAAAACCGATATGTTCTATACCAACCAAATATCCGCCAGCGACCAACAATACATCGCTTGGTGATGGGGGGAAAAGATTTTCAAGGTAAGCTATAAAGAAAATCAAAACGTAAACCCATATTGGACTAAGCTGCTGCAGATATGTAACAATAGTTTCCAAATAATATCATCCTAATGAGTTAATTGTTGTAACGGCGTATGCAACAGCACCTTCGCCGGTTCCAATAAATCCCATTCCTTCATTTGTAGTTGCTTTCACCGAGACTTGATTTTCTAATATTCCGAGTGACTCAGCGATATTCTTCTGCATTTGATTTATGTATGGCAGAATCTTTGGTTTTTCTAAAACAAGTGTGGAATCAATATTCCCAATAGCGTATCCATTCTGACTCAGTAATTTCCCTACATGTTTTAATAACTCGATACTTGAAATACCCTTGAAACGAATATCCGTATCCGGGAAGTGTTTACCGATGTCTCCAAGTGCAGCGGCACCCAATAATGCATCACAAATGGCGTGAAGAAGAACATCCGCATCGGAATGACCGAGCAATCCTTTTTCAAAAGGAATTTCCACACCGCCAAGAATTAATTTTCTTCCTTCGATCAACTTATGAACATCAAATCCGAATCCTATGCGTGTCATTATGCTTTAATTTTGAAATTGATAAATAAATGATGAGGTGTACTCCATTCAACAACCACATCTTCAATCGTTGACATTTTAGGACCTGAGCAGAGTTCTTTTATCAGTTCTTCAATCACAATCCTCTTCCCTTCCACTTCCAAATAAACAGAACCATCGGCAAGATTTTCTACAAATCCCATTAACTCATACTTTCGAGCTGCTCTGTCTGCAAACCATCGATATCCAACTCCTTGCACAATTCCTTTTACAGTAATTTTTGCATTTTCAATCATTAATCTTCCCGAGACTGATTTTTATAATAGTATTTAGCGATACGATCATCAAAAAATTCTGAAATCAAAATTCCACCGACAATTAATGAAGCACCAATAACTCCTGTAATTCCTAAAATTTCATGAAGGACGAAATATGCAAGCACTGCAGCAATCACCGGTTCTATCGTAAAAATAATTACAGCACGTGTTGGTGTAGTATCTTTTTGGAAACGTGTTTGGATGTATGTCGTAAATACTGTCGCACAAATTCCCATATATAATAACGAAAATATTAATTGCGCTGATGGAATAAATCGTATTGTTTCAAACGGAACAACAATAATAGCAATAAGAGTTGTCATGGTAACTTGTAAAAAGGTTAAATGTAATACGTTTTCCGTTTTAGAAAAAATATCGAGATAGACAATGTATATTCCAAAAATTATAGCCGAAATAAATACTAACATATCACCAAAACTTATTTTCGAACCGGACGGAGAAGTAAGCAAATACAAGCCAAACGTTACGATAACGATGCCCAATAGATTCCCGAATTTCGGCGGCTTTCGTTCAATGAGTAATTGAGCGATCGGAGTGAAAATAACCATCAGTCCTGTTATAAAAGCAGCTTTGGATGCTGTTGTATTATATATACCGTAATTTTGTAAAAGAATACCAACACCAAGCATCGATCCGAGAATGACCGCTTTCTTTAAAGTCTGAAGCGTAATCGTAGTCAATTGTTTGAACAGGAATACTGCAAAAATTAATGCGCCAATTCCAAATCGCAGCGCAATAAACAACGATGAAGATATATTTTCACTTCCCGCCTTTACGACTACAAACGTACTTCCCCAAATAAATGTGGTCGCAAACAAAAACAGTTCGGCTCTGCCTCTTGTTGTCATTTGAGATCTAATTTTTTTATCATCGATTCAGGAATCATTTTGAAGACAAGCATGATAAATCTCCAGAACCATTTTGTATAGATAAAATCTTTTCCCGATTGCTGTGCGGTAAAAATATCTTTCGCAACTTCTTCCGGCGTTGCTGTAATTATACCGGGAGTTGCTCGTCCTACGATCATTTTAGTTCTAATAAATCCGGGATGAACCGTTAAGACTTGAACGTTTGCAGTGTGTAATCTGTTGCGCAAACCGGAAAGAAAAGTTGTAAAACCGGCTTTCGCACTTGCATAGACATAATTACTTTTTCTTCCTTTCTCTCCGGCAACAGAACTTACGCCAACAATAAATCCTTCTCTTCGTTGTTCAAAATCGTTTGCAATTATATGAACGATAGACACAGGTCCCGAATAATTTGTATCAATTACATTCGTCGCTTCAGAAAAATCATTCTCCGATTTTTTTTGCTCTCCAAGAATCCCTGCAAGACAGACAACTCCGATTGGTTTTGTCGGCAGTGAATTGTAAAATTTAAGATGCAACGAAGTTTCAGTAACATCAAATTTATATGCGATCGCATCAACATTGAATCGTAGTTTAATATCATTTGCATCGCGCTCCAACCTTTCAATATTGCGGCTTGCAAGGTAGATGTTATAGCCTGATTTCGCGTATAAATATGCAAGCGGGCGGGCGATATCAGAACCCGCACCAATAATTAATATATATTTTGTAGAATTCATTTTTTCAATGCCCTTGGATTATTGCGGTGGAGAATTTTCCTATATTCCAATTCGTTTTGATTGTAACGATTGAAATTTTTGTTGTCCATCGAATTTCTTTTTAAGTAAAACAAATTTATTTGCATTTGAATATCCTTTTTCAAAAACCTCTTTTGTCATTCGTACATCTTTTGAAAGATACAACCGTCCGCCAAAATCATTCACCAAATTATCCAGCTCGTTGAATAATTTTAACGTTGTTGGAGAAATTGCAAAATCGAGAGCCAACGTAAATCCTTCGCGCGGAAACGACAATATTCCTTCCTGTTTTCCGAATAATTTTAATACTGCCAAAAACGACCCTTCTCCACTTTCAGATATTTTGGTAAGTAATTTCTTTAATCCTTCCTTGGACGATTCGTTTGGAAGAACAAATTGATATTGCGTGAAACCTCTTCTGCCATAAATTTTATTCCAATCACCAATAATATCAAGCGGATAAAAGAACGGTTCATACTCAACAAATGAATCTTTTGAAACATACGACGCATATCTAATTTCATTGAAGATTTTCACGGTTTGAGTATTTAGTGCAAAATTTGGTAAAAATATTGGAAACGGAATGGGTACTCTTTTTTCAATCTTTAAAGGATTTCTGTAACGATAACTGACTTCACTTTTTGTTGCGTGTTCACCTAAGATCAAAGCCGAACGACCAAGAGAATTACCTTTTGCAAGACAATCAATCCAAGCCACTGAATATGTCCAATGTTTGTTCGTATCAAATGCCTCGATGGTCTCATCAATATTTTTTGTTTTTAGTATCCGCTGCCGAATATATGCGGTTTCTATTTTCAACATTTTAAATGATGCTTCAACAATAATTCCTGTTAATCCCATACCACCACACGTCGACCAAAAAAGATCAGAATTTTCATTTCTCGAACATTGAATAATTGTTCCATCACTCAGCAAGATTTTTATCCAGAGCAGATGATTTGAGAACGATCCGTAAATATGATGATTCTTTCCATGGACATCAGACGCAATCGCGCCGCCGACTGTGATGAATTTTGTTCCCGGAGTTACCGGAAGAAACCAGCCACGCGGAACAAATACTTCCAATAATTCTGAAAACGATACACCGGATTCACAAATAAGAATACCTGATTGTTCATCAAATGCAAGAAGATGACTCAATTGCAGTGTAGAAACAATGGTATGATTCAATGATGAATCACCGTAACAACGTCCTAATCCACGCGCAATCATCTCAGAATTTGAAGATACAATTTTTTTTAGTTCATCAACCGATGCAGGTGAATATATTGTGGCATCAATAACGGGATAATTTCCCCAGTTTGTTGTTTTCATATAGGAAAATACGAAAAGAAAGGGAATTTATGAAATGAATTTGTGACTAACAGAATCACAGTTTGTAAAACATTAGCACTGTCTTTAGCAAATACCTTGGTTGCTTTGGAAGAAATGAAGTAAAATATTTTTGTACCTACACAGTTATACTTGTTTCTCTACCTTACAGGTCGTACCTACGGTATCGTAGATAAGCAAATATTTTTTGTGCGATTTCGTGTTTTTGCCTGCCTTCGCTCTACGAGTCGTAGACCGAAACAAAGCGTTGGCTTTGTGCAGGCAGGTGATGTAGTGGAATATTTTTGAATTAATATTTTAATACTGCTGAGTAGGTGCAAAGGTTATCGTACAAAATCCATATCAGCTAAAATAAATAATTGCTACACAGGTTATTAACCAAAGAAAAAGATTGATCGCCATCGGAGCATCTTGTGTAAGTATTGCAGTTGGATTTTCTCCTTCTTCTTTCACTATCACCAAAAATAAATAGCGAAAAATTCCGAAGAGAACAAACACTGTGGTGAAGATCAGGTATTCCGAACCGAACACGGCGATTGTTCGTTCGGCCATGGTGTAGAGTGAATAGGAAATTGCCATTCCGGTTGTCGTAATAATCAAAAGTGAATCAAGGAACGGAACGCTGTATTCCTGCAATACGCGTCGTTTTGTATCAATATGTTGTTTTTGAATCATCACTAATTCAGCGCGACGTTTTGATGCTGCAAGGAAAAGAGATAAAAACAATGTCGTAATAACGATCCAATGCGAAATAGTAACTTGAATTGCGAGTGCCCCGCCAAATACACGCAGCATAAATCCGGTGGCAATGATAAAGAGATCGAGGATAACGATATGTTTCAGTGAAAATGAATATGCAAATTGGATGGCGATGTAAATAAGAATTATATAAAGGAATTGTATCGGAAGAAGTTGAGCAACAAGCAGGCTTGATGCGCCCAACAATACGGCAATACCAATTGCAAACGACACAGAAATTTCACCTGATGCAATTGGACGTTTCTTTTTCTCAGGATGGAGCTTATCACCTTCTCTATCAAGAATATCATTGATGATATAGATAAGACTTGAAGCCAAACAAAAAGCAACGAATGCCAGCGCTGCTTTAGTGTTATACTCTTT
>JANONI010000326.1:0-2649 GCA_031420755.1 Bacteroidota bacterium
GTTTCAAGAATCGGCAATGATCCGTCGTTTATATAATTCACGACCAAAAAATGTAACTATCGCGCGTTCGCAAGCGGTGATTGAAGAACCAAATCTATCTGCACTTCCCATTTTAAAAACGTGGCCCGAAGACGGCGGACGATTCGTTACGCTTCCGCAAGTGATCACGTATGATCCGAAAAGCGGCAAACGCAATATCGGAATGTATCGAATACAAAAATTCGACGATAAAACAACAGGAATGCATTGGCAGATCGGAAAAGGCGGCGGCTTTCATTATCACGCCGCGGAAAAAATGAATCAGCCGCTCGAAGTTGCGCTCATCATCGGAAGCGATCCAGCACTTCTTATCGCAACAGTTGCAGCGTTACCGGAAGGAATTGACGAAGCAATGTTCGCCGGATTTTTGCGCGGCAAACCAACGGAATTTGTGAGCGCACGTTCACTCAGTATTAAAGTTCCCGCAAATGCAGAATTTATATTTGAAGGAATTGTAAAACCGCACGAGCGCAGAATGGAAGGTCCGTTCGGCGATCACTTCGGACATTATTCCAACGCAGCAGAATTTCCCGTCTTTCACATTCACACAATGACGCGGCGAAAAGATCCGATCTATCCTGCAACAATAGTCGGCATTCCTCCGATGGAAGATAAATTCATCGGCGATGCAACGCAGCAAATTCTCGCGCCCCTCGTGCGTCTCATTCATCACGAAGTAAAAAATGTGTGGGCATATTACGAAGCAGGATTCCACAATCTGCTTGTTGTGTCGGTGAATGAACGCTATCAAAAAGAAGCGATGAAAGCGGCATTAGGATTGATGGGTACGGGACAATTATCGCTTACAAAATGTTTGATCACTGTTTCGGAAAATGTTGATGTGCGAAATTTCAATGAAGTATTGAAAGCCGTCCGCGATAATTTCGATCCGCATTTTGATTTTGTGATGATCCCGAAAGTTCCGCTTGATACGCTCGATTTCACGTCGTTCAAAATGAATCTCGGCAGCAAGATGATTATTGATGCAACGGAAAAAAGAAAACCGAAACAAAAAGTGAATGTGAAAAAATTGAACGCTGTCGTGAAAACACTTTCTTCTTATGACAGAAGAATCTTTGATGCCCGGCTTGTTGAAGGATCGTTCTTGCTTGTGAAAGTAAAAAAAGATGGCGACGCGGTCATCAAAAAAATTGTGAAGCATCCTGAACTTGAAGGCGTGAAGATGGCGGCAACGGTCAGTTTCGACGTGGATATTAACGAGCAAGAGAGTTATATTTGGGGAGTATTTACACGTTTTGATTGCGAGCGGGACATTATTTTCACTGAACAAAAACTCATCGGCATCTCTCCCATCTACAAAGGCATTTTGGGAATTGACGCTACGTGGAAAACCGGCTACCCGAATCCTTTAACGATGGATGAAGCAATTGTGAAAAAAGTTGACGAACGCTGGGATAGTTACTGGAGATAAATTTAAGATTAGCGAAAAGTCATTGCGAGAGAGCAAAGCGACCGAAGCAATCTTTCAACTAAAAAGAAAAAGCGAGATTGCTTTGCCAAAGAACGGCTCGCAATGACAAGAAATTTTAGAATTTTAATAAATGAGACCTCTGAAAAACTATTAAGTGATTGTCATTTCGAGCGAAGCGAGAAATCTCACACTTGAATTTATGCAGAAAAGCGAGATTCCTCGTCACTCCGGTCCTCGGAATGACATTGATTATGGATTTTTCAGATGTCTCTAAATTATAATTGCACATGAATACATCAATTCATTTCAGAGATAAAAATTTATTTCCCATTTGGGATAAAGTCCAAAACGGTCAGCGGCTTTCATTGCAAGACGGATTGGCGATGTTTGCATCGCAAGATATTATTTCCATTGGAAAGATGGCGCACGCGGTGCAGCAAATGAAAAGCGGCGATGCGGTCTATTACGTCGTCAATCAAAAAATTGAGCCGACGAATATCTGCGTTCTCTCCTGCAAGTTCTGCGATTTCGCCATGAAGCAAGGCGCACCCGAAGCATACGAAATGACGATCAAGGAAATTCTTTCCAAACTCAATTCGGACGTTCACGAAGTTCACATCACCGGCGGCTTGCATCCCGATTGGCCTTGGGAATATTACGTTGGAATGGTGCGAGACATTAAAAAAGCATTTCCGCAGATTGACGTAAAAGCATTTACAGCTGTCGAGATAGATTTTTTCCACAAAAAATTCAAAATGCCAATTGAAGAAGTTCTTCGTCAATTATATAATGTTGGACTTCGCACAATGCCCGGCGGCGGCGCGGAAGTTTTTTCGGAACGCGTGAGGAAACTTCTTTTCAATCAAAAGATTGGTGCAAAAACGTGGTTTGAAGTTCACAAGACAGCACACAAACTTGGCATTCCATCGAACGCAACATTGCTGTACGGACACATTGAAACGTACGAAGAGCGCGTAACACACATGACGAAGTTACGCAACGCGCAGGATGAAACAGGCGGCTTTCTTTCGTTCATTCCTCTCGCTTTTCAACCCGGCGACACAGGAATTAAACCAAAGAATGAATTCACTTCCGCAATTGAAGATTTGAAAACGATCGCAATCTCACGATTGATGCTCGATAATTTTCCGCACATCAAAGCGTACTGGGTAATGCTG
>JANONI010000327.1:0-2039 GCA_031420755.1 Bacteroidota bacterium
GCATCCATCCCGATGAAACATTGCTCGCGCCAGTTGTCGAAATATTTCCGCGGAAAGATATGAAGAGAGAACGTCCCTCGACCAGCCGAAACGGAAACAGAGGAAGACGTCCGGGAAAATTTAAAAGACCGCCGAGAAAGCCATCGTAATTTCTTAAATCAAAGACGAAATTTTTGTAATTACTCAGCGTAAATGTTCTTTGGAATAAAAGGTTGTCCGTTAAAAGCAGAGACGATCGCGTTAAAAACTGTGATGCCATTTTTCGATGCCGTGGAGATATAACTTCGAATGCGGCAATAGGTTTCAGATGCAGCTACGCTTCTAAAACAGCCGGAGATTTTCATTTTCACTTTTGACATTCGTAAATCTCGCTCGGCAAGATTGTTCGTGAATGGAACAGTGAAGTCGTACATGAAGAGCAACACCGAATCCGCATGGTCGCGTAATCTCTCAAGAAGATTTCTGACTTTGGATTGTTTGACTCTCCCGCGTACGTGTGGATCTCCGCGCTGCCGTGGATTATTTTTCAATCCCTGGGCGATTAATGTATCATAGCGCGCACGATTCCGCTTTCGCGTTCGATCGTCAAGTGCCGATATGTTTGAGGCACGTCTGTTTTCAACCAGTGTATGGATCCGGCATAGTTGTTTTCTCAGGTTTCCGGCCCATCGTTGCTTGAATTCTTCCAGTGCAAAGGTCAACTCCCTGAACACGTGGGCATTGCAGACACCGTGGCGGGCTGGATACTGAAAATATGATGCCCACATATCATGCACGGTTGTGCCGGTGAATCCGGGCAAAATTCCAGCCGCATCCATCGCTTCCTTTCCTCGTTTGGGATGGACAGTGAAATACGTTGCCAGAGGAATTGATGCAATGTGAAACCAATAATTCTTTTTTTCGCAATTAACACCCGTTTCATCATTGTTGATAACCGGTGAACCAGCAACGGTTTTTTGTATTGCGCTATATGATGTACGTGTTTTATCAGCAAGTTCCTGATTCCAGGTAAAGAGCGATCCTTCGGCAATTGAACAACCAAAGATGTCTTTTACAAACTGTATGGTTCGCCCTGAAGGAATCAATTGATAGTGCGTCAAATAGTTCGTAATGCTTTTAATATTATTTCCGTATTGGACAGCTTTGGTAACATTGTCTGGGAATGGTGCTTTAGTTACCGTATAACAATTGGGACAGCATTTCGTCTCGCTTTGATGTTCCGTCACGATCGCTTTCAACGGAGGGATATCTATCACTTGGCGTTTGTCTATGAAACGTGCTTTCACATGACGCAACGATTTTCCACAGCAGGAACATTGTTTTACGATGTGCTTTTTCACAAGATCGGGATTGGCAATCCGTTTCAATGTTGTTCCTTTATGTCCAGGTTGTCCACCGGTGGAGCGTTTACTCTTTTGTTGACTTGGTGTCGGATAATTCTTTTTCGTTTTATCACTTGATGGAGCTTGGTGACTATTATGACTGTCTTGATTTAGTCTTGCTTCAAGTTCTTTCACCCGTGCTTCCAGTTGTGTTATGATGGCACTATACTGTGCGTCTCTCTCAATCATGCGTACCACCATCTCAACGATGGCATCAGGATTGTCTTTACAGAGCGATAATATTTCTGATCGTATGTGCATCTCGTTTTGCATGCACATAAGATATAATGTATTACTTAAAAGTACAAGCCCTAAGTTGTTATTCTAAAAAATATTTTTACACTGAGTAATTACCTTTTTTCAATGAATATAATGCAAGCAAATTATTTCCTTTAATAATCAAATTATCATTCAAAGAAATATCCGTAACAATATGCTCCCCATTTTTATCAAATTTCTTAAAGTTTGTAAGTATCTTTGGCGCAACAAAGCGGTCTATTTCGTCCGGTGCTAAAACTTCGTTCCAAAATATTTCATCTCTTTTCGCATCTTCTTTTGTTTGCCCACCTTCAAGAATGCAATCTTTATACGGCCACGCTAATACAACTTCTTTATTTTCAGAGATAAACTCATCGTACAAACCGTTGGCATTATATG
>JANONI010000328.1:0-9134 GCA_031420755.1 Bacteroidota bacterium
AAAAAATTTAGCAGACCGTTATGTTGCAGAACAGGTTGTTGGTGCGACAAGTAAAGCCGACTGCCAACACATTGCAATTGCGACAATAAATAAAGTTGATGTGCTTGTAAGTTGGAACTTTAAGCACATTGTTAACTTGAAACGGATTAGAGGATATAATTCAGTTAATCTGAAAAACAATTATACAATGCTTGAAATCAGGACACCAAAAGAAATATTAGAATTATGAAAACCAAGACAAACAAAAAAGAAAAAAATATTGATGCAGTAAAAACAATGCGTGAAATCCGTGATCAATTAAGCAAGGAAATTATGAATATGACTTTTGCTGAAGAGAAAGCGTATTTGAAAAAGCTGTTGGTAAAAAAGACCGTTACGGTTTCGTGAGAAAGTAGCAGTACAGCTAACATTAGATTTAAAGAACCCAATGTATTAGCCTCAGTTCATCCTTATCACTCGCAAAGAATTACAGATAAAGGTGCAGTTAAATCTGTAAGAAAATATTTAGAGAATGCCGGAGTACACTTATGAACTACAAAGAATATGCAGCTTCAATAGTCTTTGACGATGAGGCAAAACTTTTTCACGGTGAAGTGGTTGGAACGAAGGATGTTATTACGTTTCAAGGCAAATCGGTGAAAGAATTAGAAAAAGCGTTTAGTGAATCCGTTGAAGATTATTTAGTTTTTTGTAAAAAGAAAAATATAAAACCGGACAAACCTTTTTCCGGAAAACTTGTATTACGAATGCCGGTGGAACTTCATCGCGAAATTGCTGTAAAGGCTCAGCAATCCGGAGTCAGTATCAATAACTGGATTACTCAGCGGTTGAATGATGTCGCCGCTATTTGACATTCCATCAAAAATCTGTATCTTTGAACAGAACAAAGGAGAAACAAACCAGAATAATTGTTAGAGATTTTCAAAAATAATGATATCAGTTTCAATTATTTCTCTAACAATTTTCGAAGAATCCTTCGGATCAACCGAATTTCACTCGAACGTTGGAGGGGAGGTTCGGTTTTTTTATTTTATCCGCCTCGTGCGGAATTTGTGAGGTGTTATGAAATTTAGAATTGTAGTTTTTCTGTTGATGATTATTTCGTCAGTATCCTATTCCCAAACATTCGGGAAATACGCAGGCGAGTTTATGACAATCGGTATCGGCGGACGTGCGCTTGGTGTTGGCAGTGCTTATGCGGCACTTGCAAACGACGTAACAGCGTCATACTGGAATCCTGCCGGACTTGCTCGCATTGAATATCCGCAAATTGCAATTTCGCATGACGAGCGATTCGGCAATCTTATCAATTATGATTATGCAGCATTTGCTTTTCCTTCGGGATCGAATACAATCAATCTCGAATCACAGGAAAAAGAATACAATGCCGCATCGTTTGGCATCAGTATTATCAGACTTGGAGTTGATGGAATTCCTGATACGCGTAAAGCGTGGGCGGACAGCAACGGCAATAAATTGTACGATGAAAATATTCGTCCCGATTATAATGCAATCACATTCTTTAATGCCAGCGATTGGGTTGCCTATTTTACGTATGCAAAACAATCTTCCGAAAATTTATTTTACGGAGCGAATATAAAACTCATACGTCGTAATATCGGAGAATTTCACGGCACCGGAATTGGATTTGATGTTGGTGTGCAATATTTGGCAACAGAAAGTTTTGTGCTTGGCGCAAATCTTCAGGATGCGACAACAACATTGGTCTCTTGGAATACCGGAACAAATGAACTCATTTCGCCCACGCTAAAACTCGGCGCAGCATATTTTATTGAGATCTTCAATGGAAAACTGACTCCCGCGGTCGGCACTGATGTTCGTTTCGAGAATAGAAGATTTTCCGCTGTTGCAAATGCAGGTCCGATTAGTTTTGATCCGCAAGTTGGCGTTGAATTTGATTATAAGAATATCGTTGCCGTTCGCGCAGGATACAATGACATTGGCAATCTTACGCTCGGCGCAGGCATCCATTTGCGGAAACTTGATATTGATTATTCATTTGCAAAATTTGATGCGGCGGATCAACTCGGTAACACTCACCGTATTTCGCTTCGTCTGACGTTTGAAGAAGAAAAGTATCGTCGTGGTGCGGAATAAGTTTGTACGGGCGATGAATGTTGGTTTACTGTCATTTCGAGGCGTGGTGCGAAAAGCACCACGGCGAGAAATCTCAGTGATGGAACGGAGTAATACGATCAGAATCCTCGCTGCGCTCGGAATGACGACAATAAGTTTATTTCTTTCTTCCTGTTCCTCATCAATTCCTGAACCGCGATACATCGCATCTTCGGTAAAAAAAGCTTCACCGCCGGCACCAACAGCAAAACAATTCTTGCCCGATGGTTGGGCAGATATAACATCAAAATCCAAGCAACCACAGATTAAATATTGGTTTGTTAACCGCAACCATTCCGCAACAATGGTTTTGCGTGAATTTCAAATAGATTCTTCATCAAACAATTTTTTGATGAATGAAGATTTGAATGTTATCGCCAATATCTCGCTCTTTTCCAAACTTCCTGAAAACAATACTGATTTCCGTGTTACGCGAGTTCCCGCAGTTATTGACCGGAAGAGGAATTTATTTTCGTATGCGTATTCTGAAAAAGGATTATTACGCCGCGTAGTTGTCTTTAAGAAACAGCAGAAATTTTTCGAATTGGAATTGATGCAGGAACGGTCTTCCGCAGAGTTTGACGAGCTGACGAACGATCTTCTGACATTTGCAACAACATTATACGAACGATAAGAAAGATGTCTGACACTTCAAAGGTGTCTGACATCTTCAATAATTATTTTGTTTTTAATTCGAAAATGCCATTCCAATCCTTTGGCGGCGGTTTTTTGGAATACGCCTGGGAGCGGAGAAGATAGAGTTGCGATGGTCCATCATCCGGATTGATCTTCAGTGCAAATTGAAATTCTTCGATTGCTTTTTTGAATTGACGCTTTCGATATAATAATAAACCGAAATTGTAGATTTCAATTAGCCCTTTCGTATCGTCATCCATAAAGTTCTTTAGATCACCAACAAGTTCAAATACTCTGATCGGCTGCGTTTTACCTTTCACGATCAGATAATCAAGCTCACGACACAGAAAATCATCCTTCACCATATCCCGTGTCCGTTCGCTGATCATAATTTGAGTACCGTACGTTGTATTTGCGCCTTCCATGCGTGAACTCAGATTCACCGCATCACCAATTACCGTGTAATCGAATCTGCTCGAACCGCCGACATTACCCACAACCATATAATCGGTATTCAATCCCATACGGACAACAAGTTTTGGTTTTCCTTCTTTCTCCCATCGCTTGGCAATTTCCTGAACTTTCTCCTGCATTTGCATTGCGGCACGGCATGCACTTAAAGCATTGTTCGGTAAACCTATCGGAGCACCCCACACCGCCATTACGGCATCGCCAACATATTTATCAAGTGTTCCGTTATTCTTCAGAATGATGTCTGTCATCGCACTCAGATATTCATTCAGGATCTGAACAAGATCGATAGCGTCAAGTTTTTCCGAAAAATTCGTGAAGGAGGCGATATCAGAAAAGAATACGGTCAATTCTTTTTTCTCGCCGCCCAATCGCAGTTTTTCGGGATGAGCGATCAATTCATTTACAACGGAAGGATTCAGATAATGACTGAACATTCCTTTGATCATTGTCTTTTGTTTTCGTTCGGTCAAATATTGATAGACCGCGCTTCCGATGTAATTGAAAATGATAGCAGCGATTGGCGTAACGACGGGGAAAACAAGATTGTGTTTGGCAAAGGCATAATATGAAATGCTCAATACTCCATCAATCAGTCCTGCAATTATTATGATTGCTACAATCTCAACAATGAATGCGTACTGTGTTTTGATTAGTTTCAACCATGTAACAACGCTAAATGTGAAAATGGAAAGCAGTATGATCAACAGTGATTCTTTCCATCCGGAAAGTTTGGAGATATAATTCTGATGAATGAGGGTCTGAAGTGCATTAGCGTGAAGTTCAACGCCGTACATTAAATTCCGTTCGCGTAATCCTTTTTCTGAAACAGAAACATTGAACAGATCTTTCGATTCGGAAAAATACGGTCCGATAAGAACAATTTTGTTCTTAAATATTCCACTGTTAACCAATCCCATATCTGGATCATCAAAGACATTAATTGATGTGTTAAGTTCGCGTTCTTCTACTGTTTGAAATTCATTGTCATCAAGGATATCAACAATATCAAACACTTTAAATGTTTTTCCAGCTTGACCGTGATAATTAATAAGCATCGACACGTCATCAAATTTCGGGATACGATTGTTGCCAACAATAAATTCACCCTCTGCGATTTTTGCATATGCAGTTGATGACAGCCCAAGTGATTTATTGAGTAATGCAAAAGCGAATGAGGGAATATATCGTTCCTGATTTGGCACCTTTGCAAAAGGGAAATATCGGCGATAGATTCCGTCAGCATCATTTGGCACAAAAACGATTCCTACTGCGCTGTCGGCGGCATAGAAGATCGAATGAAAATTTTCATCTTCACGGTTAATAGCAACATCATCATTCCGAAAATCGGTCTTTCCGGCAACAACAACATTCTTGTAGTGTAGAATCGTTTTGAACAATTCCTCGTCGTGATGCGGACCGTCTTGATCTGGTTGTTCAAAGGTTAGGTCAATTCCTATCGCTGTTGCTCCGGCTCGATTTAGATTTCGGATCGCTCGTGCGTAATAACTACGGGGGAAAGGATATCGGTCTGGAACGCTGCTCTCAGAGATCTGTGATATTGAAACGATAATCACGTCAAGTGAATCTTTGGCGTACGGAAGCGGACCGCGTTTTTCAAATGCTCTATCGATAAACGAAAGTGACATCCGATCAAAAAAACCGAAATGGAAAACTGGATCTTGCACGAAAAGTATAACGATACACGCAATGCCGATACTTGCCGCTATTCGCAGTAACCAATTATGAAAACGCCGATCTGCTTGAGGCGGCGGTGAGGAAAGTGACTGGGTCATGTCAAAAATCTATTCGGTACAACAAACTAATATAAGAATCATTTCTGCTTGTTACGGTTGCGGATAGAACAGAAGATGAATTTACAATGAATTGAAATTGCAATACCGCCGATTGGTGTTGTGTGATTGAATATAGCAAACTTGATTCAAACATCGTTCGGGCAAAATCTCCAAACGTCGGAGAAAATGTCGCATTCAACCGCAAAATATCTTCAAAAATCTTATACCGCCCGCTTACTGATATTGTTTGATACGAAAGCGAAGATTGCTCGGTGGTCTGAGTCAGTGAATTGAATTGTGGAAAGGTCAAACTGCTGACTGCAAATCCGACTGTGCTTTCCAATCGAAGGTCATGCACAGTGCTGAACAGAACCGAAGTATTGAATGTCGATATTTCTTGCTGCTTAATGGTATTATCGGTTTTATCGGAAATGTCAAGATTAAACGCCGCATTATGTCTTCCCCAATAATTAAAATCGTACGATGTCTGTAAAAAATATCGGTTTGTCCTGTCGTTAAGTGCGCGCAATGCAATTTGTTTTTCTACGGAATTCTTGTTTGTCGTGTCTGAATTGAGCGGATTAGAATTTTTATTCAATCCATAACCAATGGTAACATTTGGTAAATTTCCCGATGGATAATACGAGACCGAAGCATTCATTGTGTTGTATGATGTTGTAGCAACTTCACTTCCGGAAGTATTGTTCCGTAATTGTTCATAGCTTCCGGTCACGAATAATCTATTTTCAAGAAGCCGAATGCGATCGGTGAGATTGAACCCCTGAATATCTTTTCGCAGCGACGATGCTCCGGCGGATGAATAGTCTTTTCCATGAAACAAATAGGAAAACTTCAAATAGTTTCCGAAGTAATTGAATGTTAATCCTGTTTCATAAACTAATGATGTTCCGCCAATCGGATTGATCGGTACAAGATTTTCGTTAGCGGTAATAATTTTTTCGAAATAAGGAAGGAATCGTTTTAAATTGTCGCCGTCGCTTTTTGGAAATGTTCCCCGCACGATTGCAGAATCAATACTATCTCTGGTAAAAGGTGCAGTGGATATATCAACGTTATTCAAACTCAATGCACTCTGCGCTGAAAATTCAATTCTTCTATCGTCGAAAGCAACAAACAGATCGGTACCGAACACGGCGTTTTCCTGCGGACGAATTCTTGATACGACTGTCGGGTTGTAATCATCTTTTGCTTTCATAAAAGTGAAACCCCATTTAAATTTTTCGCCTGTTCCGAAATTTGGACGCACAATAAGCATTTTTCGTTTATACGTCGAGATCGTATCGTTGAATTGAACCTTGCGAATCAATTCGCCGCTCGCAACATTTAAATTGAATCCGCCAAGAAGAAGATCGAACGTAAATCCACGAAGTCTTCTTCCATCCATAACAGAATAAGGGAAACGAGGATACGCATCGCCAAGACCTAATTTTGCGTACTGTGCATCAATGCCAAGATAATATCGGTTTTGAGGTTGGTTCTCCGGTTTTTCTTCCGAAGAGAGAGTCAATTGGGCAGTCGCTTTTAAAATTTTTGCATACGTTCCGAATGTGCGTGCGTCCAACCGGCTGTATGTTTTTTTGGAACCTTTAATATTTTCGTTACGTGATTCTGCCTGAGCATTCCCATATCCTTGAAACGCATTTTCGATCTGCTCAGCCTGCTGGGTGGTAAGTACGTTGAATCCTCGTTGCAGTGTAGAATATGGCGCTCCATCAGTAGTGAATGTTTGTACGGAGAGGCTTGCTCCTCCCAATAACGCTGTTGATGGAATAGCTTCCGGCGGAACAATCAGAAGATCGTCAAAAAAAACAATCTTGTCGGAAAGATCAATGCCGTTCAATTGAATTTTTGTTTTCGATTTATCAACAATCGAATCGGCATACACAAATGAAAGCGAAATATACGTCTCACCCTCTTTGATATTTTCCCCTTCTTCGGGACTTAAAATTATTATTTCCGATTCGTATTTCGGTTTGAGATCAACACTGATTCGCGCAGGGTTGATCTGCGGATTTTCCATCGGAAATGTTTCCGAAGTTCCATTCTGATTTGTGGCAACGACATATACCTCGATGAATGGGGGAATTATTTCGTTTGCCGGAATTTCGGTCACTGCTGAATCCCGAAGAAGCCGCATTTCAAGAGAACGGAAATCAGATTGTCCGAATTGACGATAGAATAATTCAACTCTGGAAAGTTCTGAAGAAGATTGAAGTCCCACGGAAACTACTACTGGTTGTTGTTCAATAGTGTTTTTCGGATTTATTCCTTTGATGTATGTATTCAATTGTGCAGAAACGTGAAGCACACACAGTGAAATGAATACGAAAAAGAGAACAATGGATTTCATTCGAAATAGTGTTTATTAGAAAAAGAAATCGCTTGCAATCTATTAAAAGCAGTACAGAGTTGCAAGCGAGCGATGAAAACCGTAAATCAACACTATACGATATTATTTATATTCGATAATCATTGTTTTTCGTTTTCCGCTGGGATCGGTGAATGGAACACGGAGTACATTATTTTGAGCTGTTTGAACCGCAAAACTTATCGGATTTGTTTCCGGCGAAGCTGCGGGCGAACTGAATTGGGATCCGTCTTGTAATTTCATAACGGAATACACTTGAATGCTCGGGGCGGAAATATCGGAAGACGGAATCGAGATTTTTGCTGCGCGTTCTGTCAATGTTGCTTTTACTATTTTATACGGTTGGTCTGCTTTTGCACGGTAGTACAATGAGAAATCTGAAACAGAATTTTTCAGCGAGTCGATTGTGATTGAGGATTGAGTTATCTCAACAGTGATAATAAGATTCTGTCCTTCTTTGCCGACCGGTGCACTCACGGTCAGCCCAAGCGTGATTCCACTGGAAGAAGTTGTGGAATCGGATTTTGAACCACCTTGGTTGCTTCCTTCCGATTTTAAACTATCCACCGATCCTCTATTCATCAATCGTTTTTCTTCTGGTGTTGAATCTTCAACTTTTATCGAACCATCCGCCATTGAAAACGCCGTTTGTCCACCTTTAACTTTCAGGATGATATTTGAAATAAGATTCTTAAAATCAACATTACCGTTTCCAAGGATCAACACGTCGTTGCTATCTTGTCCTGCAATCAATAAACCACCCGTACCGCGGATGGATGCAACCGATGTCGGCGTTGAAAATTCAAATTTTTCATTCAGTCTTTTTTTCACTTGAAAGCCGACTTCGCCCCGCTGCAAATATACATTCTTTGAAAATTCACCTTTTGTAATTTCTCCGCTAATCGTTACTTCCGATTTTTCCTGAACACGAATAATGGAGTTTTCCAAAAATTTTACAATGGCAAAAGAATTTTCCTGTGTTCGTATGATATCGCCGGCAATGAGCGGTGTGGCTGGTTTTGCTTTGGTCCAATCTTTTTCTCCTGTCTTATAGTCCACGGTGCCGACAGGTTTAAATATTGTAGCAACCGGTTTTTTCTTTTGAGCAATTGAAAGATCTGTTATGCTTACAGAAAGTATTGTTACAAAAATAATTTTCAATAGAAAGTTCATGGCTATTCCTCTTAATCTTCAAATCGTACGGAAATAATGCTGTCCTTCTTTTCCAATAATAATTTTTGAAGGTCATGCGGACTTAATGGTACGCCGTTCAATGTTATTCCGTTTACATTCGATTGCAGATTTAGATCTTGGATAAGATTGAACACATTTTGGAATTCGCCGCTGCCGAACGCTGCTCGCAAAATATTCACAACAACTTGTCCCTGCGGATCGGAAATGATGAATGATCGTATCGTGCGAATCGGGTCAACCTCAAAACCAAATGCAGTGGTAATTCCATCCAGAACAACAACATACATTTTTCCGCGTTCAAGTTGTCGAACTCCGCCGGTAAATTCAACTATTCCGGGTCGGCTGACAGCGGTTTGAGGATAGGTAAACGATGAAATATTTGTTGGAATTTTTCTTTCTCCGGGGCGACCGATCAATCGAAAAATCTTAACCTGAAGATACGGTGCGGATGAACCAATCGCATCTTCCAATGATTGATGCTCGGGACGCAATTCGTACACTGATAATTTTAC
>JANONI010000329.1:0-1976 GCA_031420755.1 Bacteroidota bacterium
TTTGAGAATGAAAATACGGTAACCTCAGAGCTTATCATTCTTATTAAAGCTGATATTATACCGACCATTGAAGAGCGTGTTGCCGCAGCTGCTCAAAGGAAGGGAATCAACCCTATTGAGGAACGCCGCCAGCATAATGCCAGTGAGATTGAGCGATTGAAACCGAAGAAATAAAACAGAGTGTTTAGTATTATTATTTTCGTCTTTTCTATTTTAACCGTTAAGACGAAAACATTTTTTTAGATTATACCAACCCTTAGGTGTGCTATGAAGATAATGAATAAATTTTTTTCTCCCCTATTACTTATTCTGGTAGCAGGAATTTTTTCCTGTCAAGATCCAAACTCTCCCACTGCAAGTTTTACGGTTACTGTTTCCGGGCAAATTGTGCGGCTTAATAACACAGGGTTGGATAGCGTTGTTGTTACGCTGACAAATCCATTTCGTCGGGATACGGTAAAGTCTGACGGAAATTTTAATTATTCATTTGTATCGGAAGAGAAGAATGATGTACCAGCCGAATTACGATTTCGACATATTAATCTTTCGTATAAAGATACAACGATTGCTGTTCTGTATAGTTCAACCAAAAAAACCATTCTGTTAGGCGAAGTTCAAATGCGCGGAGTTACCACAGCGCAGGATAGTATTATTACCGGAAGACCATCGGCACGCGCTGGTGCAATTTATTTTCTTTCTTCAACACTTCCTTCGATAGCAATCACTGCCACCGGCGGCATCGAAGTAACAAATTTGAATTTTAATGTCCGTGATTCTCTTGGAATTCCGGTGGATTCTAAAAATACAACAACTGTTATTTTTAAAATGAAAAGTAGTCCGACTCTTGGCGCGTCTTTAAATATTGATTCCGCTAAAACAACAAATTCCGGTAATGTTTCTGTTCAATTGCGATCCGGAACCAAAACCGGTTTAGCACAAGTACAGGCATATCTTAAATCTGATACAACCATAAAATCATCCATTGTCTCTATTCCAATTCATGGCGGAGCGCCTGATAGCGCACATTTTTCGATTGGTATTGAAAAAATAAATTTACCAGGCGGAGTTAAATCTGGTATAAGCACACCTATTGAAGTGATCGTTGGAGATAAATTTGGGAACCCGGTACAACTCGGAACACCCGTTCAATTTACGACAACCGGAGGCGTAGTTGAACCGTATGGATTGACATCAGCGAGTGGCAAAGTAAATGTTATTTTAACTACAGGGAACCCGATTCCAAGTAATGGAATTGCAAGAATTACCGCAGAAATTCCAAACGGATTGAGTCGTACGATCGGTTCGTCTAACAATACCATTAAAATACCTGCAATTTTAGATCAATATATCAGCAAGAACAATCGGTTTACAAAATCGATGGGTTCATTCTCTCGTTCGATTGATGTGGTATTCTCCGGTCGTTCGACTATAACATTTGCCGATAACAATTTTGTTATTCCTTTGGGAACTGAACGAACGCTTAATTTTAAAGTGAGCGATCCGCTGGGACACCCTCTGTCTGAAGGAACAATAATCAAAGTTGTCGGGAGTGGGTTAGATTCAGCTGGTGTTGTTTTAAGCGGTGATATCGAAAAAGTCTTGCCTGATACAAAAGATCCGGCATATACTCAATTTTCATTTGAGATTTCAGATAAGAGAACAATAAATGCATCTCAATCTAAAACCATCTCACTTGCAATTGAAGTGCTCAGTGAAAACGGAAATACTAAAAGGAATATTACGGGATATCTTGGTTCATCTCCAATTGATACAACTGGAAAACCAATTACATCCCGACAACCTTCCTCGATAGCATTTATTGGGGCGACGAGCAGCAGTATTTTTGTTTCCGGAGTGGGCGGAACTGAAACATCTACATTAACTTATGAAGTGAGAGATTCATTAGGATTTCCGATCGATCTTAGTCGACGTGTAGGTGCGAATTTTTCAATGCTATTCTTTCCAAATTCATTTGC
>JANONI010000330.1:0-3323 GCA_031420755.1 Bacteroidota bacterium
TACTCCTAAAAGAAGAAAAGTGCTGAATTTTGTTCATTTGCAGTTCAAAATTACCAAGAAATTGAATGAGAAGCAAACATTGAAACTGTGATGATATTCTGCTATTTTCAATCAATGAATATTTTCTCCCTCTTCTCCTCAAAAAAAATTAAACCGTTTTGGAATCATTCAACCAACAATATTTTGTGGCGCGTTATGTTTTCAAACAATGGTCGAATCATTATTGAAGACAGAAATACGGAATCAAAATCTGTTTCCTTCTCCTGTTTAGATTCATCAACAGGAAAAATCATGTGGAAGGAAAAAATATTTGGCGAACAATGGTGGATCGGGCTTGATGGAATAACGAATGACCGATTATATTTGCACGGATTTAAGAAACCCGATATGCCGGAGAACAAAAACATCATTGCTGTGGATGTCAATTCGGGAGAAATATTGTGGCAAAATAATGAATGTACGTTCTTAGCAATCCAATCCCCGTTTATTTACGGTTATAAAGATCTCTTTGAACGGCGTGTTTTTTACCGGATTAATGAAAGTGATGGAAAAACTGTCGAAGAACTTTCTTCGTTGCCGGAACATATTGACCCGAATAGTCAGTATGAAAAAATTGATTTTGTTTTTCCACAACCACTGCCTGAATCGGAAGTTGAATTATGGAATATCGTTCGCGGCGAGATAGAATGCACGAATAGTGAATATGCCAATATCGGGAAATATTTTCTTTTTAATGTTTACACACCACATTCCAATCCTGCGCTGGGATTGAAAAATATTTTCTATATTATTGACAGTTCAACCAAGAAAAAAGTATATTTCGATGTGCTGAATGAATTTACACCATACGCTGTTCCCGATTCTTTTTTTGTTGATGAGAATAAAAATAATACGCTTGATACTATCGGAACACTCTATTATATAAAGGAACGAAAAACATTCGTTGCGTTAAACCTCGTGTAGGTCAGCATTTCACGAAGCGATGGGTTTTGTGTCAAAAGTGTATCACCGACCTCTCTACGAGCCGTAGGCCGGTCGGTGTGATTAAATTGGAAATTATTAAAATTATTAAAGCAGCCGAACAGAGCTCGGCGTTACAAAATAGTTTTAACACAAACTCGATACCTTTGGCAAAGGTCGACCTACCATCCTACAAGGAATTTTTATGTCATTAAATCAAATTGCCTTCATCATTGTTTTTCTCGCATCGTTCTCTTTTTTCGGTATTAGTGTTAAGAGACTAATCACCACTCTACAACTTGGAAAATCAGATAATCGATTCGACAATATTCCTGCCCGACTAAAAAATGTCTTTACGATCGCATTTCTTCAAACAAAATTATTACGCGAACCTATTGCAGGAACATTGCATCTGTTTATTTTTTGGGGATTCCTCGCACTTTCTCTTGTCGTCGTCGAAACTATCATAGAAGGTCTGTTCGGACATTTTTCGTTTTCATTTCTTGGAACCGGATATAAAGTAATTACATTCTCTCAAGAATTTTTTTGCCTGCTTGTAATGGTCGGAGTCATTGGTTCGTTGTGGAGAAGATTCATCACAAAAGTAAAACGGCTGCAAGTGGATGCGCACGGAAGTAAAGATGCCGCAATGATTCTTTCGTGGATCTTTTTAATTGTCGCTTCCACTTTGTTTCAGAATGCGGCTCGCATCGGGCTAAATATCTATCAGTCCGGCTGGCAATATCCTGTTTCATCTACATTGTCATCTTTCTTTGGATACTCAAGCACAACGTATATTGCAGAAACTGTTTTCTGGTGGGGACACATAACTCTTGTCTTGGCATTTTTGAATTATCTTCCATACTCAAAACATCTTCATGTTCTTACCTCGGTACCGAATGTTTTCTTTTCATCGCTGAAACCAAAAGGAGCGTTGAATCCGATAAACCTTCAAGATGAAACGCTAACGAAGTTTGGTGTAACAGATATTGAAGATCTCACATGGAAACAATTGTTAGATGGTTACACATGTACAGAATGTGGCCGATGCGATTCTGTTTGCCCTGCAAATATTACTGGAAAGACTCTCTCCCCGCGTAAAATAATTGTCGATACTCGCCGGAGAACTTCCGAGAAATCTGCTGTGATGATTGCTGGAACAACTAAAGGAAATCAACAAATAATTTCAAATTCATTATTAGATAACTACATCACCGAAGAAGAATTGTGGTCGTGCACAACGTGTATGGCATGCGTGTATGAATGTCCGGTGATGATCGAACATGTGGATGAAATTGTTGATATGCGCCGCGGATTGGTGTTGAATGAATCCCGTTTCCCACCCGAACTAAAAACTGTGTTTGATAATCTTGAACGAAACTTTACTCCGTGGGGATTCTCACATTCAACACGTGCAGATTGGGCGGAAGGATTACATATTCCCACACTCGCACAACTCGGCGACGCGAAGAATGTCGATATTCTTTTTTGGGTTGGATGTGCAGGCGCGTACGATGCACGATACAAAAAAGTATCGGTGGCATTTTCAAAATTAATGCAGCATGCCGGAATTTCATTTGCCATTCTTGGCACTGAAGAAAAATGTAACGGCGACGCAGCGCGAAGAATGGGAAATGAATATTTAGCGCAAACAATGATGGCGGAAAACATTGAAACATTACATCGGTATAACGTAAAAAAAATTGTTGCCACCTGTCCGCATTGTTTCCATTCGTTGAAAAAAGAATATCCGCAATTTGGAGGAAACTTTGAAGTTGTGCATCATACTGATTTTTTAAATTCTCTTGTTGAAGAAGGAAAAATCACTATCCAATCTGAAAAGAAGCCAACTGGAACCGTGACCTATCACGATTCTTGTTATTTGTCTCGATATAATGGCGTAATTGACTCGCCGCGAAATGTATTAGAAAGTACCGGAGCTGAACTTGTTGAAATGCCACGTTCAAAAGATAAAGGATTATGCTGCGGCGCAGGAGGCGGAAGAATGTGGATGGAAGAAACAACAGGCAAGCGCATCAATATTGAACGGACTGAAGAAGCACTTTCCACCGGAGCAACAACTGTTGCATCCGCTTGTCCGTTCTGCATGACGATGATGAGCGACGGCGTAAAAGAAAAAGATGCTGCTGAACAAGTACGCGTGCGCGATGTTGCAGAAATTCTGCTCGATGCGATAGAAAGTAAATAAGTAACTCCTCAGCATTGTTGAGTATGCAATTAGAAACTTGACCAAATACATTTTTTTGCCACACCTGTGTGCTGAAGCTTTACTACACAGAACGCTACACTTCACGAAACGTTCCGTGTAGTGAAGTTTCGTGAAGTGCAGCACTTCGGTGCGC
>JANONI010000331.1:0-4878 GCA_031420755.1 Bacteroidota bacterium
CGAAGCGCTTGTTGCGCGTAAAGTTTTCTGCAACAAAAATTGAAAAGAGTAAAATGTCAATCACAAAAAATCGGAGCGATGAATTTGAAGAAGAGATCAGGATAGAATTTGAAAACAATCAGGGGTTTGCGGAATTGTTTACATAATTTTTTTTGCATACGCTAAGGTTTATGAAAGTAAACGCTACGTTTATACTTTTCTTGAAAAAATAATGGTAAAAACTTTTGAGCTTAACAAAAAACCTGCTTTTTAGAGCAGGTTTTTTTCTACAGTATCTAAAACTACCGCAATAATATCATCTTCTTTACATCACTAAATTTTTCGGACGTAAGTTTATAAATATATATGCCGCTGGAAAATTGCGCTGCGTTAAACTCAACAGAGTGCCGACCGGGTTCCTGATGGTTGTTTACCAGAGTCGCTACTTCCTTTCCAAGAATGTCATACACTTTTAACACAACATTTCCTGCTTTGGGTAATCCATAATTGATCACCGTTGTTGGATTGAATGGATTGGGATAATTCTGCTCAAGATTTGTTGTTAAAGGAACAATTGGCTGCTTCGTTACACTAACAGTGATCTGCGGAAAATATGCCCGGCGAATAAGCGTTGTATCAAGGATAAATGGATTCGCCTTGTTGCTTTGATATTTTGCAATGATTTGCGCTCGTACATATTCCAACGAATCAACAGGATCAAGATAATGCCATTGATATAAAACATTTTTCTGCGGATTGAAAAAATTTGGGTCCGCAGCATCGGCTTGGCTTTTATACATCGTATAGAAATAGAACATTGCGCGGGCAACATTTCCTTTGTGGTCGGCGCGCGTTTCAAATATTACACCGGATTTTACGCGGCTGTATTCATCTAACAAACTTGTCGGTTTACTCGGGGTTTTTGTTGTTAAGCGGTACCAATAACTCACTTCGTTCTCCGGAATATTTCCAAATGGATAATTTGCGCGGTCGCTGTTCACTCCAATCTGTGTTGGAAACAAATGATTCATATCGCTTCTTGCTAGTCCGCTCCCCGCCCCTTTGGATTGTGGAAAAGTATGTTCAATATTCATGCCGCTTCCTCCGGCGGTTTCTAAACCTGTATAGACACAGCGAACATTTCCATTCGGAAGTTTATACGCTTCGCCAAACAACGCTGGCGGCGGATACCCTTGCGTGGTACTCGGTTTATACGAAGTTACAATATTTGCGATTAACGTCGTTCCGCTTTCTCCGGAAAAAATAATTTGCTGCGGCACAAGATATGCGGATGCGGTTGTAAAAGAAAACACAGAAGAAAAATCGCTCGCTCCCGCACTATTCGATGCGCTCACGCGCCAATAATATTTTGTCTCCACTTGCAACGGCTTCACAACAACACTTGTTGATTGAACCGTTGAATCATTTACAATCAATGTGGAAAATTCCGGTGATGATGAAAGCTGAACGCGATACGATGCTGCACCGAGTGACGCATTCCAAAATAATTGCGGCGTAATTAATACAGATGCCGCACCATCGGCGGGAGCGGAAAGTACGGGCGCAGGCGGAACAATAGGTCCATCCGATGGAATTGCATTCGCGGAAACACTGCGCCATCCGGCAGACCACGACGCACCGTTGCGGACGAAAATTTTGAACGCATAGGTAGTTATATTCGTTAATCCCGAAATTGTTATCGTGTCGGAAATTCCTTTATACACCGCAAAATTTCCTGTCCCAATTTGTGTTCCGCTACCAAATATGGAATTTGCGGAATACAAACTTCCGCTGCCTGTTGGAACAGCATCAACAGTTGAAGCTGCTTTACCAACAACCATTACTTCATCCCAGAATATTCCTTGCGGTCCGGCATAATTCTTCCACAACAATTTCACCTGTTGATTTGCAGAAATTGCGGTGATATTCGACACTCCCTGCACCTCGGCAGTATCAAAAATAATCGGTGTTCCTGCAGAAATTCCTGTATCGCGATACGCATACGCTTTGAAATAATATTTTTTATTCTCGCTTAAACTTGAAATTGTAACACTGTTTTCCGTTCCATTATAGACAAGTTTAGAATTTCCGTACACTCCGGCAGTTGAAAAATTTGACGATGCGTTTGTGTATGCTCGTCCGATCAGGTTCGGTTTATACTCAATGGATGAATCTTCCCGCGCGAAAACAAGAACAGAATCGTCACCAAACGTCGGCGATTCCCACGCAATATTCATTTTATCGCTGGTTACAAAGTTCAACGAGAACAATTTCGGATTTGGGACAACAATTCCATTTCCCGCAGAGGAGACTGAAATATCATCGATACCGATTCCTGAACTTGTTGCGTTTTCTATGCCGCGCCAAATTGCCCACCGCAGTTGTACGACAGGTTGATTTCCTGCATTTACAGGAAGAAAAAGATCGGTGTAAATATCTTCGGCTCCGCTCACGCGGTCTGAATTGTTATGATAATATGATGTTCCATCAACACTTGTCCACGCACCGCTTGTTCCAACACGATATTGCAGCACAACGCCAACGGAGCGAATTTGTGTGAACAACATTGTAATCTTATAGCTCACTTTTACATTTTGAATATCTGTCGTATTTATCGCCAACGCAAGTTGATTCACTCCGTTTGCTGCATTGCCGCTGGTCTGAATGTACACCTGTGCATTTCCTCCGCTTGCATACCCATACGCTCCGCCGGAAACTTGAATAGCAGTTGCAGCTACAATTGTTGCGTTGCCAAGCGGAACACTCGCTTCTGCCAAAGATTGAGTACTTGTTGCACCGCCACTAATGCCATTCCACACTGCAATTCCTGCCGGTAATGTAGTGAATGTTGTTGTTCCAAAATTTTGAACATACGGCAGCGACTGTGCGGCGGGATTTGTTTGCGCATGCATTCTTATGGTTACAAAGAGAACTATAGCAATACTTTTGATTACAACGGAAACGGTTCTTTTCATACTAACCTTTTATGTGAGAAAATTTTTCATGATGTAATAGTTTAAAATCACTCGTTTAAGTTACAAGAATCTTCGATAAATTCATACCAACGAGTCATTAAAATTCTTTCATTGAATGGTTGTCCATCCAGAAATGCGTGGCATCTTGTTGTAAACCCCTTTGGAGCAGTCCCTTTGGATCGATGCCGCGCACCTAATCAATTCGTTGAAACGTTAGATCGCTTTCATTTCCCATTCTATCAACCGATGAGACTGCAACGCCGTTAAGCTTTTCAATTGATTCAGTCAACTTCACTTCTCCGCTTCTGCTTCGAGATTCCTTCCGCAGTATTCGTGTTAGCGGCAATACGAATAAACTATCATCTCGGTTTCGTATAACATTGTCCCAAGAATTTTCATATTGGAAATAGACAATTGTTCTAAAAACATCACTCTTGTTTTGATGAGACCATGAAATTGTCATTGTATCATTAGTGCTGTTTAAGTTGACAACGGGTGCGGTCGGAGCTTTATCATCAAGCCACGTCGAAGTCGGAACGAGAGATTGTTTTTGATATGGACCGTTTTTTAATGCGGAGTTTAATGCGCTGCTGTCTCTCAAAAATGATTTCATACTGAAATGCACATGTCCGGGTGCATCCGGGATAATTCCACGGGTGATCATGATCTGATTGAATATTTCATCTGCGGATTTTTCATCACGCGCTCTGCTAATAATCATTCCGGGCCACAGATTTCTTTTCTTCGTATTTTCTTTTGCCCACCAACCAAGCAGCACAGGAAAACTTTGCGGAATTTGATTGATCGGCCAATATAATTGAGGTGTAAAATAATCTACCCATCCGTTGTTCAACCAAAGACGCGCATCGGCATACAACATATTGTATTGATCGTATCCGGCAATTGACGGCGGGTTTTTCGGACGCCAAATTCCAAACGGACTGAGTCCGAACTTCACATATTTTTTTTCATTCTTTATTCCTTTGTACACCCGTTCAACAAATGTATTCACATGCGAACGACGCCAATCTTTGCGGGAAAGTGTTCCGCCTCCTTTTATATATTCTTCCCAACTATCGTCGTCAGGAAATTGTCCGTCATTATATGGATAGAAATAATCATCAAAATGGATTCCATCAACATCGTATCGTTTCACCACATCCATTACAACATTATAGGATAAATCTTGTGTTCCCTTTTTTGAAGGATCGAGCCAGTACATTCCATCGTTGATCTTTTTTGCAAGGTCAGGGCGTTTTCTCACCACAGAAGAATCGGTGATCTCATTCACACGCGTTAAATGTGCGCGTTACGGATTGAACCATGCGTGCAATTCCAATCCGAGTTTATGAGATTCTTCGATCCAAAATTCCAGGGGATCATAGAATGGTTCAGGTGCTTTTCCCTGCATTCCTGTTAAATAGTACGACCACGGTTCAAGCGTGCTTGCATACAATGCGTCGCAATGCGGACGAACCTGAAAAATAACAGCATTCATATTTAATGCAACAACGGTGTCAAGAATAGCAAGCACTTCTTTTTGTTGTTCATCCGTTGAGAGTCCCGGTTTACTCGGCCAGTCAATATTGCCGACCGTTGCAACCCACACTGCTCGAAATTCACGTTCGGGTCTGCGAATATCCTGCAATTTTTTCTGCTCTACACTATATTTTGAGCCACTACACCCGAACAATAAAAATACTGCGCAATAAGAATATATTTTCATAGAAGTCTACCATTTAGAAAATTATACATATACTTTTGTGTATGACAGAAAAGGGACGCAAATGCGTCCCTTTTTTTATTTCTATTTTAAAAGATGTTCAAGGATCAAACCTTCTTAAACTCAGTAACAAGTTCCTGCAATACTTTTTTCGCATCGCCAAATAACATTTTGGTATTCGGTTCATAAAACAACGGATTT
>JANONI010000332.1:0-6375 GCA_031420755.1 Bacteroidota bacterium
TGGTGTTATTTTTGGATTTCGCGGATCGAGTTGATATGTGCCGTCAATAACTAATTGATAATTGAGCCGGGCGTTTGAAGGGACAACGAATGTTCGATAAAAGAATGAACTGTCGCCACACTCGATCTTTATCATCGAATCAGGGGCAATCCAATGCTGAAGATTGCCGTTCACGCTGAGTGATCCGGCTTTTCCATAAAATACAAAATGAAGAAGAGAATCTTGATCAATAATCGGTGTGGTAAGATGCGATAGAAAGAATTTTTGAACGGCAGTGTTTCTTTGTGCCGGAGAAAGTGTTTCAAGCCGCTGAACGAACTGTGTGAATGTCTGAGCGGATGATGTTGATAGAGAAAAGAACGTCACTAATACAATGATACAATAACGCACATTAATACGCCTTTCCCGGAATGTCGTTTCGGAAGCGTTCCATTCCTTTTCTGTCTTGTAACGTTACGAAGATTGTTCTTCCGTCGTTGCCGCCGAAGACGAGATTACTGCAATTTTTTCCTTTTAACTGAACTTCACGAATCAGAGTTCCTTCGGGAGAGATAACGGAGATCGTTCCTTTTCCGTAGCGTGTAATATAGAGATTTCCGTTCTTATCGCACTTCATACCATCCATTCCAAAATCGTTAAATTGGTAGAACAATGTTTTGTTTGAGATATTCCCAAATTCATCAACAGAATAT
Source organism: Bacteroidota bacterium (assembly GCA_031420755.1). Classification (GTDB taxonomy): domain Bacteria; phylum Bacteroidota; class Ignavibacteria; order UBA10030; family UBA8401; genus UBA8401. The sequence goes on from JANONI010000332.1 coordinate 693, forward strand.
TTCCACACCGAGCGCTGGACGCTTTCATTGACGTATAAAATTTTTTCATCGGGACTCAATTCGATTCCGTTGGTTGTTCCCATGCTGTCTTCAAGCAATGTTGATGATCCATCCGGATCGATGCGCCACAATTTTCCTGTGTTTGTTTTCCAGTGCGGATCGGATGCAAAGAGTTGATCGTGTTTATTAATGCACAGATCGTTTGGCTGATTGAATTGTTCATTATGAGAGAAGACAGAAACAGCTTTCGTTTTCATATCAACTTTTAAAATGTTATGCATCGGGTAATCTGCCAGCAGCATATCGCCGTTGGAATTGAACTTGATACTGTTTGCAACGCTTCCTTGCGGCAGTTCTACGAACAATTCTGCGTTTCCGTTCTCATCAACTTTTCCTATTGTGCCGTTCTTTTGGAAATTGACGACATATAGATTTCCATTCTTATCGAATGCGGGACCTTCTATTGAGCCAGTAAAAATATTTTCCGCGGTAAAATCAATCGATTGCGTATCAGCAACATAGTGTGTACCGGAACACGATAGCAGTGAAAGTGCAAAAATAGCAGAGAAATAATTTTTTTTCATATTATACATGAAATAACGCCAATGCAACCGCTGTTGACCATGAAAGCACTTTAAATTCTCCATCCAACAACGATTGCATTAATTCCGCACGCGAAAGTTTAATGATCTCTTGTTCTTCAAGATCATCCGCAATAATCTCGCCGACTTGATGTGCGCCGCGGGCAAGAAAAAGATTCGCAAAACCATTTCCATGATTTCCATCGCATGGAAATCTTCCCAATGAAATCCATTCTTTAGCTTGATACCCCAACTCTTCACGAAGTTCGCGTTGTGCGCATGTCAACGGATCTTCATTTGGTTCAAGATATCCGCCGACTGGAGCAAGAGAAATTCCATTGGCAGCATATTTTGTCTGACGGAAACAGACAAAATTATCATCCTCATCTTGAACGACCACGTTCACGTAATCGGGCGAGATGATCCAGCACCAATTATCAATTGTTGTTCCGTTCGGGAGTTGGATGGTGTGATCTTCCACTTTCAACCATTTGCTATGGTCGAGAATAGTTGTTCGTGAGATTGTTTTCCATGGTTTCATATTGATTTTTCAGATTGCGCAGATGAAAGCGCAGATTATATAGTGGTATATTGTATGATCAGCGAAGCAATCTGCGGCATCCGCGTAATCATTCTTTGATTTTTGCATAGATCAACGCATCGGCTATTTTTCCGTCTTTAAAGACGGCATTCTTCAATCGTGCTTCAAATTGATAACCGTTCTTTTCTAATACGCGGATGGAGGCCGTATTCCAATCGAATACATCTGCGTACAGACGAACAATATCGAATTGATCAAAAGCATAGTTCGATACCGCTCCGACCGCTTCGGTGGTAATTCCTTTTCCCCAAAAATCCTCGCCGAGCCAATATCCAATCTCCATTGACTTCCGATAGACATCATTTTTTGGAACAAGCCCGATGCTGCCGACCGCATTTCCGTTGACGACTATTGCAAACACGTTCTGCAAAAGATTATGCGAAGCATGCTGCACCCACCGCACAGCATCGCCGCGAAGATATGGATGCGGAAAATGGTCACGCACATTCATCCAAATCTTTCGATTGTTTGCGTGGTGTTCCAGCGATGGTTCGTCACCAATACTCCATGGACGCAGGAATGATTTTTGTAATTGAAATTCCATATATATTTACACGGCAACTTTCACGACCGCTTTTTTAACGGGTGAAATTGGATGCTGCGCTGCGTGTGCATCTTCCGGGAACAGAACGGCAAACATATTAGAGACAAGTTGCACGGTGAACAATGGCGGATCGTTGTATAGTCTTACATCATTCTCCTTGTCATATTCGCTCGAAATATTCCTGCAGGAATCCACATCGCGCCATTCGAGCGGGAAGTAACCTTCAATTGGTAATTGGATATCGATGTACTTTCTATGTGTTTCAAGTTTCCTTCGTTCATCGCCTGCCGTATCGTTGGCGATGATGATATAAATATCGTCTCCCTCAATATCATGCCGTCCTTCGGATAATGACCGCAGGTCAGTTTGTTTCAGATAATCGAATGCGTGTTTAAAACTGGAATGAACATGAAAATATTTTTCAACGCGGGAAAGATGATCGAGTATCATTGGACGATTCCTTTCAATCTTTTAAAATAAAAGAAATATAGATGGGAAAATATGTTGGGAAGGAAGAATGTAATTGCAACTACTATAAATAACATTAATATTGAATACCGGATGATCATTTGTGAAGAAGTTTGAAAGCGATATTCGGACCGATTCCCTGCTCAAAAGCAAGGGTGCTCCATAACTTTGCAAGTGACTCCAGCATTTCCGCGCTGCGTAAACCACCCACATCAACAGCATCGAATCCGATATCCTTTGCAAGTTGAGCGACAATTTTTTTTGCTTCACCATCATCTCCGCACATGAACGCATCCGCATGATGTAAACCAAAGTTCACATCCGAAAGATTTTCCGCACCAACCGTATTAAATGCTTTTACTACGTTAAAACCGGAAAGACGTTTGGCGATCTCCTCTGCCGCAGAACTTCCTTGAGAAAGGGGCCAATCGGGATTTGGGCGGATAGGATTTGTACAGTCAATCAGTATTTTTCCTTTCAGTCCAACAATCTGAAAAATAACTTCGCCTACAGATTCCCATGGAGTTGCAAGAACAGCCACATCGGATTTTTGCACCGCATCTTTCACAAGTTCAGCCGTTGCAGCATGTCCTGTTTCCTGCAAAGTAAATTGCACTTTTGGCGTTAATGGATTACGGACACCGTAAATGATGGTATGCCCTTTTGCTGCCCAAATTTTTCCTAACGTTCCGCCGACATTGCCTGCGCCGATGATGCAAATTTTCATACGAGAATTCCTGTTTATGGTACTGTGCAATGTAAAAAAAAATTGGAAAGAACGCACGTTTCTTTTTTAATCGCGCAGAACCTTGCGATGCGAAGCTCCAAAGGAGTCCTTCGGACATGCATACTCAAAGTTGCCTGTAATTTTCATAGCAAGGATTAATGAATGGAACGAATGTGTGAACAGATGTTGCTCTTTGAACAAACATTTCTTTACTTAGCAGTGTTGCCTTGCACTATAATCAAAAATATAAGGTGATAGGTGAAGATGCCGCCACCATATTTTATGGAACGTTGTGAAGGTTGACCATACTGAGCATATAACCTTGCGTATGCATGTCCGAAGGACTCCTTTGGAGCTTCGCATCGCAAGGTTTAGCATTGCTTACAACAAACAAAAAAAATCACAGATAAAGAAACTACTGTTGACAAAATGAGAAAAATCTTTTCCATCGCAGTATTGATGCTGATGACTGCTGTCTATTCATTTGCTCAAGTAAAATTTGCGGATGATCCGTGCGGCTTTCCGGACACGACCACATTGGAATACAGAATTGCTGCCTCCGGTAATTGGGGATACGGCTATGATACATTATTGATCGATCTTGCCGAATGGAAAAAAAGTCCGTTTACAAAAATAGATTCTGTCGGTGCAACAGTGCAGGGAAGAACAATGTTCGTGTTGACAATCCAGGATACCACATCAGATTCATTGAATGTTCGTCAACGTGTTTGGATCCACGCGCGCACTCATCCGGCGGAAGTACAAAGTACGTGGGTTACGAATGAGATGATTAAAATGCTGCTCGCCAATAATAATCTTGCGCAGACATTGCGGCAGCGTTATATCTTCAATATTATGCCAATGTATAATCCCGACGGAGTGGAATTAGGTTATGCGCGCAAGAATGCGAGGGGAATTGACATTGAAAGCAATTGGAACGCTGCGTCGCCGCAAGAAGAAGTATTGGTTCTCGGCTCTCAATTCAAACACCACATGGCGAAACCGAATCCGATGCGGATGATGCTGAATATGCATTCTGCATTCGCCTGCAAGCGATACTTTGTTTATCATTCACCGAATTTCACTTCGAACACGTTTGCGCTTCTGGAACAGCGATTTATCAATTATGTTCGACTGAATTTTCCGGGTGGAATTGAACCGTACACATATTATGTTAGTTGGGTAAACTCATTCCCCACACAGTATCCTGAAAGCTGGTGCTGGAGCAATCACAAAGAAAAAATTATGGCAATGACGTATGAAGACGGCAATTGTACTTCAGCTTCAAAGTTTGACAGTACGGCGCGGGCAATATTAAAGGGTATAGATTCCTATTTGCAGGATACAACAGCGGTTACTTCTGTGTTTGCATCAAATAATATTCCTAAACAATATTTTTTGGAACAAAACTTTCCAAATCCTTTCAATCCAACAACAACAATCATTTATGAGCTGCCAATTACCAGCCATGTATCACTTACGGTGTACGATGTGTTAGGAAGAGACGTGGCGATATTGGTTAACGAAGAACAATCATCGGGAAAACATTCTATTACATTTAACGCATCTTCATTAAGCAGTGGAGTATATTTTTATCGATTGATATCCGGAAATGGTATTGAAATGAAAAAAATGCAACTTATCCGATAGGAACAGTATGAATGATCTACGAGTATCCTGGAACGAATATTTTATGAACATTGCAGAGCAAGTAGCCACACGCAGTACGTGCAGCAGAAAAAATGTTGGTGCTGTGATCGTACGTGATAAGACGATCCTTTCCACGGGATATAACGGCAGTCTTCGCGGTGCGCCGCATTGCGACGAGGTTGGACATGATATTGAGAACGACCATTGTGTTCGTACGGTGCATGCGGAAGCGAATGCCGTTGCACAAGCCGCAAAACATGGCGTGAGGATTGATGAAGCTGAAATTTACGTTACCGCATCTCCGTGTTTAACGTGCTTTAAATTAATTGCGAACAGCGGAATTCGAAAGATATTTTTCAAAGAATTTTATCGCGATAATAGAATTACGGAATATGCTCAACAGGCAGGAGTAACACTGGTGTATATGGGGAAGACGTAAGGGGAGTTCAAAAAACTTGTGCGCTCGAAGAGTCGAGTCTTCGACCATCTTTTTGGAGCATTAGTAAATACACGGTGGTTATGGTATGGTTTAGTTATTGCAAATGTTTAATAACAATTTAGTAATACAGTGGTAAACTTCACATAATGTATTTTTGTGATATTCTTGACGTTGTCTGAACATATCCGTCATTTTTAAGGAAAACAATGTGAAATTATTATTTTCCCTTCTAAGCGCAGTAATTTTTTTTCATCTCACAATATTTGCACAGGAGGAAAATCCTGATACGTCAAATGTTTCTACAAAAGAACGGCAGGAACAGATTGAGCAGTTAAAATTGAACAATGAAAGCGTGAATGAGATTCTGCTTGATATGAAGAGCTACATTGATCTCGCGCGCAAATTGAAATTCAGCGGATATATGCAAACACAGTATCAGGTTTCCGATGGTATCGGCGGCGGTCCGTATTCGATCGGTACGTATGCTGGCGGTGCGTTTCCCACAAACGTCGGTTCACGGTTTCAGGTTCGTCGCGGACGATTAAAAATACAGTTCGAGAACGATCTTACATTCTCTCAATATGTTTTACAATTTGATGTTACGCAGAATGGTTTGGGAATTAAAGATGCGTACATCAACATTAAAGATCCGTGGGTGAAAAGTTGGAATATG
>JANONI010000333.1:0-18059 GCA_031420755.1 Bacteroidota bacterium
TCGACAAATCGATTTTCCTTGAAAAAGGTGAGTATGAAGTTCATTATCAAACTGATGATTCCCATGCATTTAATGATTGGAATGATGATCCGCCGGAAGATAGAACACATTATGGAGTGACAATCTACAAAGAACAATAAAATATACCGTTAGCTTCAATAAAAAAGAGTCGGCAAAAATTTGTCGAGTCTTTTTTATTTATGTCTGATCTTTCCTTGACAAAAAGATTATTTACTATGGTTACTGTGCCGTAACAATTCCTTCCTTTTATATTAGTCTCATTTTATTTATCTTCATACAATTAGTTGGTACTTATCCAATGCGAAGCATGCATACGCAAGGATGCTTCGCAAGGTTACATGTTTTTGTCTTAATTTAAGGTTCGACTAAGGACTCTCTATTTTTCTCATCAACATTTTTTTTATGACTACTTCAGTAGACAATCTTTGTATCAATACAATTCGCACACTTTCCATTGACGGAGTTCAAAAAGCAAAATCAGGACACCCGGGAATGCCGATGGGCGCATCACCAATGGCATACGTTCTTTGGACAAAATTCTTAAAACACAATCCGCAAAATCCGAAATGGGTGAACCGCGACAGATTTGTTTTGTCGGCAGGACATGGTTCAATGTTATTGTATTCGTTGCTTCATCTTACCGGATATGATCTTTCGCTTGATGAACTTCAAAAGTTTCGTCAATTGGGAAGTAAAACTCCAGGTCATCCGGAGTTTGGACATACGGCAGGAGTTGAAACAACTACGGGTCCGCTCGGTCAGGGATTCGCCAATGGAATTGGTATGGCTATTGCGCAGCGATATCTTGCTGCAACATTTAACAGACCGAACTTTCCTGTTATCGATTATTTTATTTACGCTATTTGCGGAGATGGCGATCTGATGGAAGGTGTTGCTTCTGAAGCGGCTTCACTTGCAGGACATTTGAAACTCGGCAACATCATTTATCTTTACGATGATAATAATATCAGCATTGATGGAAGCACCGAACTTGCATTCACGGAAGATGTCGGTGCGCGATTTGAATCGTATGGATGGCATGTGCAAACCGTTCACGATGGAAATAATCTTGAAAAAATTGAGACCGCTATTCGCCACGCCCAACAAGTAACGGATAAACCGTCGTTGATAAAAGTAAAAACACATATTGGGTATGGAAGTCCGAACAAACAAGATTCACACGAAGCTCACGGATCGCCATTGGGCGATGATGAAATAAAATTGACCAAGAAAAATTACGGGTGGGATGAAAACAAAACATTTTTTATTCCCGAAGAATCGTTAAAACATTTTCGCAATGCTGTAGAACACGGGAAGAACAAAGAAAATGAATGGAAACAATTGTTTAGTGAATATAAAAAATCATTTCCAGAATCTGCTGTAACATTTGAAAATGTAATCAATGGAAATTATGGTGAGGAATGGAAAAAAGCTCTTCCTATCTTCACTGCTGAAAATGGAAATCTTGCTACACGTGAAGCATCCGGTAAAGTTCTTGCGGCAATCACGCAGCATTTGCCGACACTGATCGGTGGCTCGGCGGATCTTACACCTTCGAATAATACATTTGTTAAAGGAATGGAGAATTTTTCGCCGAATAATTTTGGAGGAAAATATATTCGATACGGTGTTCGCGAGCATGCTATGGGTTCACTCATGAACGGAATCGCATTAACCAACGGAATGATTCCGTACGGCGGAACATTTCTGATCTTTTCCGAATATATGAGACCGCCAATCAGACTTGCTGCATTGATGGGAATTCGTCCAATTTATGTTTTCACACACGACAGTATTGGACTTGGAGAAGATGGACCAACACATCAGCCGATAGAACAATTTGCATCGCTGCGTGCAATTCCAAACATGACACTCATTCGTCCGGCAGATGCTAATGAAACTTCACAAGCGTGGAAAATTGCCATTGAACAAAAAACCGGACCTGTTGCGCTTGCATTAACGCGACAAAAACTTCCGTTTATTGATAGAACAAAATATGCGGCGGCTGATTTGACTGCTAACGGTGCATATGTTCTTGCGGAAAATTCATCATCACCTGAAATTATTTTAATAGGAACAGGTTCAGAACTTCAATATGCACTTGGCGCGTATGAACAATTGGTGAAGGAAGGAATTCACGCACGACTCGTGAGTATGCCGTCGTGGGAATTATTTGAACGGCAATCAAAAGAATATCGAGAATCAGTATTTCCGGTTTCCGTAAAAAAACGTTTGGCGGTAGAAGCGGGCGTAGAATTGGGCTGGCACAAATATGCGAGTGAAACAGTAACAATCAATTCATTCGGTCAATCTGCGCCGTACGAAGCACTCTACAAACATTTTGGATTTACGACAGAGAATGTTCTTGCGAGAGCAAAAGCGATAGTAGGATAAGAATATGAATATTTCTTTTGATATTGCAGGAATATTCATTTCTGCATTCATTTGTTTTGCTCTTGCTTCATTATGGTTCTCCCCAGCGTTATTTGGAACCCTGTGGCTGAAACACTTAGAAAAAAACGGTCTCGCTAAACATAAAGTAATCGAGCTAAAAACATTTCTCTATGTTTTTATTTTCTTAATTGTTTTTGCAGCCGTTGGAAATATCATTGTGGATAGTTTCAGAGTTTCCGGAATGAAGGAAGGTATAGGCGTTGGTATTGTTGTATGGTTACTTATTACCTCTGCTCACGCCGCCATTCATTTTGCATTTGAACGAAGATCAATAATTCTTTTCGGAATTTATTCAAGCTATTATTTTACCGCTTCTGTAATAATTTCTACACTTCTTGTCATGCGTCGATGACGCTTGCAAACATTCAAAAGTAAACTGATGAAAAAAATCATTTCCATACTTCTTCTTGTTTCAGTCTGTGCTTTTGGAAAATCTCCAGCGCCACAACTCATCGTTTTTATTTCCATCGATCAAATGCGGGCAGATTATTTTGAACGTTACAACAAATATTTCACGGGCGGGTTCAATCGTCTTTATTCACAAGGCATCGTGTACTCTAATGCCGATCTAAATTTTGCCGCAAGTGAGACCGGACCCGGACATGCATCGCTCGGTACCGGATGTTTTCCATGGAAAAGCGGTATTGTAGGCAATGAATGGTTAGAACGAACAACATTCAATGAAATGTATTGCGTTAGTGATACTACCGCGAAACCGGTGGATAGTGTTGGAGGCGGATTTTCACCACGGAATCTTGTTGTTACTGGTGTGGGAGATTGGTTGAAACAACAATCGCCGAAATCTAAAGTTATTACTGCGTCAACGAAAGATAGAGCTGCAATTTTGATGGGGGGAAAAAATGCCGATTATGCATTTTGGTATGACAGAACGATAGACGGAATGGTAACGTCGGACTATTACACCAAAACATTGCCGCAATGGGTGAAAACATTCAACGCTTCAAATTGGTCCGAAAAAAATGTTCCGGCACAATGGTCTAAGATTTTACCGGACAGTGAATATTCCAAAATTGGTCCGGATGAATTTGCTGCTGAAGCAAAATGGAAAAACAGCACAATGTTCCCGTACGCTTTTACAATAGGAAAGAAATCCGAAGAAATTAACGGTTCGCCGTATGGAGATAAGATTATTGTTGATTTTGCAATGAACGCTGTAAAAAATGAACAACTTGGAAAAAGAAATGTAACCGATCTGTTATGTATCAGTTTGTCCAACTGCGATTATGTTGGACACGCACAAGGTCCCGACAGCCACGAAATGCTCGATCTGCTTGTTAACATAGATCGGTATCTCGGCGAATTATTTGCATATCTTGATAAGAATATTGGTAAAGATAATTATATCGTTGCACTAAGTGCAGATCACGCGGTGTGTCCGCTGCCGGAATTTAATTCGCAATTCAGAAATATTTCTGCTAAGCGATACATCTATTCAACCGATATCAAGCCGAAGATCGAAAAATTTAATTCACTATTAAAAAAGGAATTGAATTCAACCGAAGATGTTTTGATAAAGAATGCGTTCATTAATTATTCAGCCGGAGCTAAAGCCGGATTGGACAGCGTTCAGCTTGAACAAAAAGTAAAAGCCGGATTACTTTCCGTTGATGCTTTTGTTGATATTTATTTTAGAAGAGAATTAATCACAAGAGAAAAATCCGATAAGATGTTCATCGAAAAATATCGAAACAGTTATTATGCTCCTCGAGGCAGAGATTATCATTACCGAATCAGAGAGAATAGCATTATCTCTTCACGTTCATACGGAACCACGCATGGCTCTCCTTATTCGTATGACACGCACGTTCCGTTAATTTTTTGGTGGAATGGAGTAAAGCCGCAAAAAATCTCGCGTATGGTAACATCGGCAGACGCAGCGCCAACACTTGCTAAGTTTGCAGGATTTTCTTTTCCTAAAAATTTGGATGGAGTGCCGCTCAATGAAGTTGTGAAATAAGATCAGATTGTTAGATATCAGATTATTAGATTTCAGACAAAAACCCAAGCAACCATCGCTTGGGTTTTGTTTTTAGCCCGCATTGCAAATCTCTAATATGGTTGCTATCTTAAATAAAAAAGGGTTACAAATGCGATTATCAGTAGTTATAGAACCCGATGGAGATGGATTTCACGCAAAAGTACCTGAGCTTCCCGGCTGCGGCACATGGGGAACAACGGAGATCGAAGTTCGAAAATTGATAAAAGAGACAATCCAACTATATCTTGAACCCGATAGAATTGATCTGAAAAACTCACACCGAAAAGCAAAACTTGTTAGGATGATTGTGTAATGCCTGCCGCTCCAAAAACAACCGCTGATGATGTTATTCGTGTATTAAGAAAGTTGGATTTTGTTAGCGTGAGTCAACGCGGAAGTCATCAGAAATGGAAACATCCAAACAGTGCTAAGATTGTAATTGTTGCTTACCATTCTAAACAAATAATTCATCCCAATACTTTTGCAACCATTGTCGAAGGAACCGGATTAAAAATGGATGAATTTAGAAAATATCTATTACCCAAGCAAATATCGCTTGGGTTTTCTTTTTATGCGATACTTGAAAAAGAAAAAAAAGAAACTTGATATAGTTTTATCATTGTGATATATTCATTGATGAAACTACCGTTTGAAGTTTGGGAAGCATTAGCAAAGTTTTTTATGACAATATCGCAAGGTTTGATTCTTGCTGGGATTGCATCATATATCGTTGAGAATAAAAATCTTATTGCAGGAATTATTGTTATATTATTAGGTGTTATAACGCTAGGATATGGTTTGTATTTAACAGCAAGTGCCGCACTTATAAAAAGGGAGGATTGATTATGGAATTATTAATTGGCGTTGGAGTTTTTTTTGTTGTTTTAGGAACTATTGCTTCCCTTATTGTCCGAAACCAGATCAAAGGTATGAAAAATAAGATGAGTCATTCACAAAAATAGTTAGATTCATATTTTTGTTCACTAAAGCGGCATCGTAAAATGCCGTTTTGCATTTTAAATGCCTGTCGCTGCTCTTGACTCCCTCAATTTGAAGTCTTAAATTACAATAGGTTTAACAGTTTAATAAAACCGTTACTTTAAACAAGCCGCAACAGTATTGAGGAAACAGTGAAGAGATTTTTGTTAGTATTTATTATTGTTTTTGTTGGGTATCTCAATGCCCAGCAAAATTCCGGTGAGTTGCAAGAAGAGCAGGATTACGCGTTTGCATACGGACTTTTTGACGACAAACTATATCAACTTTCATTTGAGCAATTCAAAAAATTCATCGATCAATATCCGAACAGCGTAAAGCGCGCGGATGCCATTTTCCTTTCCGCTGAATCACAGTTCCGGCTTAATCAGTATCAATCATCTATTTCAATTTTTAAGAACTTCACCCAAGATTATCCGAAGCATAAACTGCGGTTAGACGCACTCTTTCGGATAGGAGAAATGAATTATGCGTTGACGATGTATAAGGATGCAATTCCTTTTTATCGTGAAGTGTATGAAAAATATCCACTGATTGATCAAGCGGGAGAAGCGGCGTATTGGGTCGGCGAATGTTATTTAAAACTGAACGATGTAACGAATGCACAAATTTATTTTAAGATAAGCTACGAACGGTATCCGAAACACCGGTTAGTGGATTACGCATTATATTCAATCGGATGGACATTTGAACGGAAGAAAGAATATGCGAAAGCAATTGAAGTGTACGAAAAGTTATTGACTGAAAAAAAAGAAAGCGATCTTTTTTCGGCAACCTCGGTGCGGATTGGTGAATGTTATTTTCAATCGCGCGATTATAAAAAGTGTATCGAATATCTCACGCAGGCAAAATTGACGCTTTCTGATTCTACTGAAGTTCAGCGAAGCGAATATCTCATTGGGGAATCGTATTACAGTCTGGCGGATTATCCAAAAGCTAAAATTCAGTATGCAGATTTCATCCAAAAATATCCGAAGAGCATAATTCTCCGCGATGTGAAATATTCGTATGCGTGGACATTTTTGAATTCGAAAGAATATGATCGGGCGGCTGTGTTATTCGGAGATCTATCCGAAGGGAATGATGATATTGCGCATAAGTCGATGTTTCGGAAAGGACGTTCGCTGCAGTTGGGTGGAAAAATAGATTCTGCGCTTGCAACCTACCTTCACGTGGTCGCCGTTCGGGTGTCCGGCGATCTTTCGGACAATGCATTGTATGAATCAGGAATGATTTATTTTGAAAAGAAAGAGTACGATAAAGCGCTGCAATCATTCCAACATATCACAATAAAATTTCCTCAAAGCGATGTTATCGCCGACGCACACCGGATGATTGGTGAAACATTCTTGGCGCAGAAAAAATTTACTGATGCGTTGACTGCATTTCGTTCCGCCGGAAAAATTGAATCGGCAAATCCTAACGTGAAAAGCGATGCTCAATTCCAAGAAGCGTGGACATTATATAAGTTGAAAAAATTTGCCGATGCGGCAAATTTGTTCCAACAATATGCGCGCCGGAATACAAAGCAGCCGCAAAATGCCGAAGCGAATTTTTGGGCGGCAGAGTCATATTTTCAAATTGAAAAATATCTTGACTCGGAACGGCATTACGCTCAATCATTGGAGAATCTTCCGGATGGTAAAAAGATTGATGCACACTATGGTTTGGCATGGTCGTATCTTAAACAAGGAAAATTTCAGGCGGCGGCTAATGCGTTTGAAAAAGTTGTAGAACGAGACGCAGCAAAAAAATACACTCAGGATGCCCAGCTGCGAATTGCTGACAGTTATTATTCTGCAAAAATATATGATAAAGCGAGCGACGCTTATCGCGCATATATTAAGACGAATCCCACGGCGGCAAATAATGATTACGCGTTGTATCAAGTGGCGAACGCCGAGTTCCGGTCGAATGATGATAAAGAAGGAATTGCTCGATTTGCCGAACTTATTGCAAAATATCCAAAGTCGCACTATGTTGATGATTCGCAATACGGAATAGGGCTTATTCATTTCCAAAACAAACGCTACCAACAAGCGATCGCTGAGTTTGAAAAACTGATCAAGTCTTTTCCCAAAAGCGAAATGGCTTCACGCGCTCAATATAGTATCGCCGATGCGTATTATAATCTCGAAATGTATCCCGATGCGATTGCGGCGTATAGTGAAGTGGTGAAAAATTACGAAAACTCTCCGTTGGCGAGCGATGCCGTAAACGGGATGCAATATTGCTTTGTGTTATTGGGAAAACCGCTCGATGCAATCTCTGTGATCGATGATTTTGTGAAATCAAATTCTACCGTGCGTCTTGCGGATGAGTTATATTTTAAGAAAGGGGATTTGTTCTACGGACAGAAACAGTATGACAGTGCAATTGTTGCGTATAAAGATTTTCTTGAACGCTTCCCTAACAGTAAATTATTTGGGGATGTATATTTCTGGCTTGGAAAATCGTATCAGGCATTAGGAAATGCGCAATCCGCTCTGGAATCGTATAAAACTTCTGCGGAAAATTATCCAACGAGTCGTGTAGCAAGCGCGGCACTTTTTGAAATCGGCGGAATTTCTTCGCAGCGCGGTAAACCGGATGTTGCGTTGAACGCCTATTCAACAATAGAGGAGCAGTATCCAACTTCTAATGAGTCATCGGAAGCATCGTATCAACATGCTCTCGTCTTAAAAGGTACGGGACAGTTAGCTGCTGCAATAAAAAAATTCGAAGCGACAATCTCTAAATATGGAAAATCCGTTGCTGCCGATAGAAGTAAACTTGCTCTCGGCTGGCTGAATGTTGAATCGGAACACTATGGCAAAGCTGTTGAATATTTTAAATCCGTTGCGGTTAATCGTACCGATGAGATTGCAGCAGAAGCGCAATATGCTGTTGGGCTTGTCTATCAAACGCAGAAAAATTATCAAGAAGCGATCGTGAATTATTTGCGTGTGCGTTATGTCTTTCCGGCGGCAGCGCAATGGATCGGCCGTTCATATTTCAGTCTTGGCGAATGTTATGAGAAGACGAATCAAATTCAAAAAGCAAAAGATGCGTTCAACTTTGTTGTGAAGCAAAATAAAGTTGCAGACCTGATTCCGGCGGCGGAGAAAAAATTGAAATCATTGGAGCAATTATGATGAATAGATTGTCTTCGATTGATTTATGTGGAGTTTCAAAAACTAAGTTTTTTTTGCCACTAAGACACAAAGGCACAAAGAAAACAAATAATAAAGCGAAGCATCCTTGCGTATGCATCCGAAGGATCCTTCGCATCGGTATATATTTTGCGATTTCGTCTCTTTTGCCTAAAGCATTGAGACTGTGTCAAAAGTGTAACGCCGACCTCTGGTCGGTGCTAGTAAATGGGAAATTAATGAATCCAGTAAATCCGCCGACCAGAGGTCGGCGTTACAAAATAGTATTGTTAGAACTGCCCTTATCAACGTTATTTAGTAACCACTGCAAGACAGTATTGTTTTTGTTGTTTGTGTCAGTTTCAATTTCCCTGTCTCAAGAAACGGATAAGAAAGAAGCGACAAAAAAAGATGTTGATATTCAAAATGTTCAAAGCCCGAAAACGGATGCCCCGCTTCCAAAAATCGATCTTCCGGAATTTGTTATCACCGGAAGCGAAAAGATCGATCTTCAGATCGAATCAAAATCTGTGGATGATGAGGATAGAATATTTTCTCCCGCAAAACCAACACCGGGTGAACGTCCGATGAATGTTGGCGAAGCACTTTCACCAAAACAGATCAAATCATTTTCAAAAACACCAGGTTCCCTCAACGGAAAAGTATTTGCCGGATTTGGATTTTATCAAACCCCGCAGTTTGACGGATGGTTCGGTCAATACGATGCAACAAGTTCATTTGTGATGAATGGATATTATTCTGAAAGCCAGGGATATTTGAAAGATGTTAATGATGGATTTTGGCGCGGAGGATTTGGTGGACGCGGTACATATACTCTTCCCGAATCATCGGCATTGCTTCCGTATGCTCAATTAAGTGCGGAAACAAAATATGGAAGGGACTCCTATCGAAGTTACGCTTCACGTTCGCCGGATCGAGTGAGGGATCTTAGCGGGATTGAAGTGACTGGCGGAATTGGATCACGATATTCACTTCCATATAAAACTCTTTCCGGTTTTGACTATAGCGGAAAACTTGGATGGAATTATTTCTCCGCAAAAGATTTTGACAAATCGAGTGAATCAGAATTTTTTCTAAGCGGCAGCGCAACGACACGATTTCTGGCAATGTCGCTTCGCGGTCAGGTAGAATATCGAGCTATCAATTACACAATGGATATCCCGGGCGTACAAATAGGGCATTGGTTTGTTCTTCGGGCAGATGGCACTCAATTGGTAATTCCTGCGCTTCAACTTACTTTTGCTTTGCAACAATTCATCTATCGTGGAAATATTGGAGCCGCCTCCGGACGATTTTATCCTCAGATTGAACTAAAATATTCATTCACAGAAAATGCTATACTGTATTACGGCATTGCACCGACCGTTGAGCGAAATACACTTTCTTCTATAATTAAACAGAATAAATACATTAATTTTAATGCTCAAATAGTTCCTTCGGATACCCGCCTTAATCTTTATGCTGGAATGGAATATTCTCCGGTGGAATACATTACAACAACCGTAAAACTTTCCTATAAGCATATCAATAATTATCCCACTTTCTATGACAAGGATAGTGCAAAAGTGTGGGAAGTTCTTTATCTTGCAGGGGTTCGTTCAACAAAATTTGATGTTTCAACACTCTTTCGGTTGAATCAAAAACAAAACGTTACTGCATATATTTCAATGCAGACAGTGAAGCAAAAAGATTCGCTTCGTGTGGTACCGTATATACCCAAGTTCACTATCGGAACGGTGTATCATCACTTCTTTGATTTTGGACTTCACGTTGAAGCATTTGCGGAATATAATTCTTTGCGGTTCACGAATTTTGCGAATACACATTTAAATAATGGATATATCTTTACCGGAGTGAAAGCGGATATTGAACTGTTTGAACAATTCAGGGGATTTGCGGAATTGAACAATATTGTTAACCAACAGTATTATGTGTGGAATGGATATCAGGAGCGAACGATCTTTTTATTACTTGGTGTGAGCTATAACTGGTAACATAATTTTTTATTTATATAAAGGATACTAACCATGCCAAACTTAAATGTAAAAGGTGACTCACCGAGAGCAGCAAGCAGCGGAGCCGGATCGGCAGCGGGTGGCGGAGCTTCGAAAGTACTTATTATTGTTATTGTTGTTGTTATTGCACTCGGTGCAGTTGCATTTGTTCTGAACACTACGGGAGTTGTGAAATTGTGGGGAAAGAAAAAAGCGACACCGCAAGTTGTTGCGATTCCCCAGGATAATTTTTCACCGATAACAACAACTCCGGAAACGACACAGGTTGTTGAACAGCAAGCCGTTGAAGCTCCTGCGATAGTGGAAAATAATACAAAAGTTGAAACGACTGCTCCTCCATCATCTCTGAAAAAACATATTGTCAGCGGCACAGGAATGTACACCGTACAAATATCCTCGTGGCCGATTGAAGCAACAGCAAATATGCAGGCGCAAGTTTTTACCGATGCGGGATTTGATGCATTTGTTGAACCACTCGGTGCTTATTTCCGTGTGTGTGTGGGTCGATTTGAAACCAAAGCCGAAGCAAAGGTACACATGGAAAAAATGGAACCGATGCTGGAATCCAGACCGGTTGTTGCAGCAGTTGGAAAATAAATTGTTTTGCCCGCAGATTTAGCGAATATTTTTTAAATTCGTTAGCGGAATCGGCGACTGTAGTAAGAAGTTTTAAACACTCCAAAAGGATTAAACGATGAATCTGTTAGAACTTTTTTTGAAAGGCGGATTGGTGATGTGGCCAATCCTTTTATGCTCTCTGATTACTGTTGCGGTGATCATTGAAAAATATATTATGCTTTCAAAATCGAACGTTGATCCAAAACAACTTATGGTGAAGATACGAAGTTCACTTTCGCGTAACGATATTGCAAGTGCTGTGGATGCGTGTACCAAAATAAAAGCTCCGGTTGCAAATATTCTTAAACAGGGAGTTATTAATTACAAGCATGGACAACAAGCGGTGAAAGAGGCAATTGAGCTTGCCGGAAAAGAGGAAATTTTTCATTTAGAAAAACGTTTATCCGTTCTTGCAAATATGGCAGGAACAGCACCAATGCTCGGATTTTTGGGTACGGTGACGGGGATGATTACCGTGTTTCATACGATTGAACAACTTGGCGGCAATGTAAACCCAAGTATCCTTGCGGGGGGAATATGGGAGGCAATGCTAACTACTGCATTTGGTTTGTTTGTAGGGATTCCTGCGCTTTATTTCTATAATTATTTTGTCGCAAAAGTGAATCGTTTTGTCTTTGAAATTGAAAATAGTGCTGAAGAGTTTATGAGTTTAATGAAAGCCGGGCAATTTGACGATGACGGCTCCGTGACGGAGAAAAAGTCTGATCGAAAATCTTCACCACCAAGAACTATCTTTGCCGATGACGAGTATTTTGAACCGAAAGATTAATCACTGCATAGAGTGTTGAATATTGAATGATTGGTGTTAATGAAATTTGAAAGTAAACATAAGATAGAACCGAATTTTAATTACGCATCGCTGACAGATATTGTGCTGCTGTTATTAATCTTCTTTCTTATCACATCGTCATTTGTTTCTTCGCCGGGAATACAGGTGCAGTTGCCCAAAGCCCAAACAAGTGAAACACAAACAGACCGGCAAACCGTTCTTACCATTACAATATCCGGAAAGATCTATATCAATTCGGAAGAAGTTTCAACGGAAACGTTAGGTCAAAAACTTATCCCCATTCTCGACAAAAATCGATCTCAAGTGATTATTGTTCGTGCGGATAAAGAGGTTAGTCTGCAAAAAGCAGTTGAAGTGATCGATCTTGCCAAAGGCGTAGGTGCTCAGCGGTTTTTGATAGCAACGGAACCTGTTGAAGGAAATTAATCATGGTTCGTAGTAAGCAAGAGTTGCAAACAGGGTGGATCATTTCTATTTTTTTTCATGCACTCATTGCGGTTCTTCTTTTTTATTCTACGTTCCGTCAATATATTCCCGAACCGCAATTTGTAGAGATGACGTGGGGCGATATTTCATCGCTCAATTCTCCAATTCCAAATATTCCTTCCGAACGGCCTTCTGCAAAAGAAGAGGTTCAACAAGCTAATCAAACGGACAATACTGTCGCACTTCCTTCACGAAAATATTTGGATCTTCCGGATGAGGTTATTTCCGTAAAACAAAATAAAAAAAGTATCAGCGCGGATATTCCGTCAAACACCGGACGGAGCGGAAAAATATCTGCTGAAGAACGACGCACCAATATCGTTTCGAGCGGTCTTGGAGCGCGAGAAAATATAGCTGGTAAATCTTCCAGTTTATCAACGATGCAAGTTGCAACTCCGTTTGGCGCAGGGACGGAAGCGGGAGGGCTTGGCAGTACTATTGCATATTCAGTTCAATGGGCTGGAGGAGGAAATAGAAAATTAATAACCGGAGAGATGCCTGTGTATCCGCAGGGTGTTAATGTTTCTGCGCAAATAAAATTAAAAGTTATTGTTCAACCGGATGGTACTGTTCGTTCCGCAACCCCCGCCCAAAAAGGTGATACGCGCTTAGAAAATGCCGCAATGAGCAAAGTAAAATTGTGGAAATTTGAACCATTGTTAAGCGCACAACCTCACATTGAACAACTCTGCACTATCACTTTTAATTTTACGTTAAAGTGATTTTTCATATTTTCAATCCTTGTAATCCAGTTAAAAAATATTTTAAGGACATCTCTAAAAACTATGCGTATGCCTGCCCGCTACGCATTCAGGCGGGCATGCTTCGCATTGCGCTCGACCGTACCTGCCCGCCGATTAAAAAATATGACGGCAGGTCGAAGACTCTTCGAGCGGGAAGGTCGAGATTACATTTGTAGATGCATCCTTTACGGATGCGATATGGTTCAGAAAGAATGTTTTTAGAGATGCCCTTAAGAAGCTGCTATTAGTGGCTGTACAAAAAATCCCCGAAATCTAAAAAAGATTCCGGGGATTTAGTCTCTTGCACACAAAACTAAACAGCGCATTACTTCATCAAAACTAACTTCTTCGTTTCAACATAACTGCCTGCATGCAAACGATAGAAATAAATACCGCTTGATAATGATGAAGCGTCGAACTTCACATTGTATTCTCCCTCCGATCTAAAACCATTTACCAATGTTGCAACTTCTCTCCCGAGCGCATCAAATACTTTCAGCGTTACATTGTTTGCTTGCGGAAGTGAAAATGCGATTATTGTTGTTGGAGTGAAAATCGGATAAAAAAAATAAAAATATTTAAAATATATTTCTTGAGATAATACTTGTTTGGCATGATGTTTGTCATCTATGAAATTTGCTCCTATACTAAGCAGGCATTCTTTTGTTATTTTTCCTAACAGTATGCAATCAAATAAAAGAATCAGGACTACTCTCAACGTGCCTTTAGAATATGAAAAAATATTTTTTTGAAATATCATGAATAGCACATTTTACTGAACCCACGAACTTTTTCGTGGGTTTTTTATGGAATTGTGAATCTTTTCTTCCATTCTCTGCATCATAATAATGTAACTTACAAGTGTATTACACTCTATAATTTAGAACACTAAATTCCGAACAATGAAAACAAACGTTTCCAAAAAAATATTAATTGTTGGCGGTGTTGCAGGTGGTGCCACCGCTGCGGCTCGCATTCGTCGGTTAGATGAATCTGCAGAAATTACTGTTCTTGAAAAAGGACCATACGTTAGTTTTGCAAACTGCGGACTGCCGTATTTTATCAGCAGAGATATTCAACGGCGTTCTAATTTATTGCTGCAAACTCCGGAAGGATTTTTCAGTCGTTATCGAGTAAATGTCCGTACGAATACTGAGGCAATTCAAATTCTTAGAGAAGAAAAAAATGTTGTCGTGCGAACGAAGAATGGTGAAGAAAAAATTCAATACGATAAATTAATTCTCGCGCAAGGCGGTTCTCCCATAATTCCTCAACTTTCTAGAATTGAACAAGAACATGTTTTTAAACTCTGGACAATTCCTGATATGGATCGAATCCATAAATTTATTGAAGAAAAGAAACCGCTCAAAGCAATTGTTGCTGGCGGTGGTTTCATCGGTCTTGAAATGGCAGAAGCGTTTCATGCGCGTGGAATGAACGTAACCGTTGTAGAATTAGCACCCCAAGTAATGATTACCATGGATAGTGAATTTGGCGAAATGATAAAGAGCGGGCTTGAAGAGAAAGGAATTTCTGTCAAAACAAAAACCGGACTTTCGGCAATTGGCAAAAAAACCGTAACGCTTTCCGATGGCTCTATAATAGATGCGGATATGGTATTGCTCTCCGTTGGTGTTCGCCCAGAATTATTGCTGGCTAAATCTGCCGGACTGACGATTGGCGAAAGCGGCGGTTTGGTAGTGAATGAATCTATGCAGACAAATGATCCGGATATTTTTGCGGCAGGAGATATGGTTGAAATCGTCAATAAGATTCATGGAAAAAAAGTAAGAATCCCGTTAGCCGGTCCGGCGAATAGACAGGGAAGAATTGCCGGCACCAATGTATTGGGCGGAACAATGAAGTATCGCGGTGCACTCGGAACATCGGTTGTAAAATTATTTGATAGGACCGCTGCATCAACCGGACTTTCAGAAAAAACTGCTCGTGATGCCGGTTTTACTGTGGGAGTCGCGTATGTTTTTAAAGACAATCACGTAACATATTTTCCGGGAGGAAAACCACTCGCGCTAAAGATTGTGTACGATGTAAAAACGAAAATGCTTCTCGGCGGACAAGCGTACGGAGAAGTTGGCGTGGAAAAACGCATCGATGTTTTGGCAACTGCGCTTCACGGAAAAATGACGTTGGAAGATCTTTCAGAATTGGATTTGGCTTATGCGCCTCCATACAATAGCGCGAACGATCCGGTAAACATCGCATCGTTCGTCGGACTCAATCACATTTCTGGATATAGTTCACTAAAGACTCCGATTGAAACTGTAACCGAACTTTCCAAAGAAAAAGGATTGATTGTGGATGTTCGCACGGTGGGGGAACAATCAAAAGCTCCGCTGGAAAATGTTCTGCACATTCCTGCCGATGAGGTTCGTGATAGATTGTCCGAGATTCCCAAGGGATTGAACATTTATCTGCTGAGTAAAGATGGATTTTTAGGTCATACGACGCTGCAAATTCTTAAAGCAGAAGGATGGAAAAATGTTTATAATATTGCCGGCGGATATTTTGCGGCAACATGGTTTGACGGTTGGAAATTTTCAAATTAAATAAATTCAAAAAAAAGGAGAAATACATGTCTGCGTTATTGAACAAGATACAATCTGGTGCAAAGATTGTTGATGTAAGAACTTCAGAAGAATTTGAGGAGGTACATTATCCCAACGCAATACTTATTCCAGTGAACGAGATACATTTACGGATAAATGAATTGGGAGAAAAGAATTCACCGATTATTCTCTATTGTACATCCGGTTCACGAAGCGCGTATGCGGCAAGAATTATAAAGAGTTCGGGCTTTACGGATGTTGTTAATGCAGGCGGTCTTTGCGACATGCCTGAAATGTAATGTCAATTATTTATTTAGAGAGAAAAATAGTATGAAAAAAATATTGTTGGTTATACTGTTGGTGATCGCATATTCCACTACCGCTCTTGCAAAAGATCCTGAATGGAAAAAATTTAACGAAGGAATGAGCGAGGCAAAAAAAAACGGAAAGAAAATATTGGTTGATGTGTACACGGATTGGTGTACGTGGTGCAAAGAGATGGATAAAAATACCTACGCTGATAAAAATATCTCCGCATATTTAAAGAAAAACTATGTGATCATCAAATTAAATGCTGAAGGAAATGAAAAAATGATGTATGAAGGTAAACCGATAACACCTCAGGAATTTGCACAAGGAATGGGCGTTAACGGATACCCTGCTACACTGTTTTTGCAAAGTGACGGAAAACCGATAACGTTACTTCCTGGATATTCGACACCCGATCAATTTATCCATGTCATTAGCTTTATTGGCGAGAACCATTATTTGAAGAAAAAATTCCCTGATTATTTAGCCGAAAAAGGTGTGAAACAATAACCGATTAAAACCATGTTAAATTTCAAATCGTGTCATCGCGAGGAGCGAAGCGACGTGGCGATCTCGCTTTTCATTTTATAATATTAAAACAAGGAACAAAATGTCAAAAAGAGCAATTGCTCGAAGAGTATTTATTACGATTGGTGTTGTAGAGCTACTGCTATTCATTGTAACTGGATTCGCTAACTCAACCGCAGCTGTTGTGGGGGTGATGTTTTTATTTATCGGCGCAACAAATTTTTGCACGCAATGCCCGCTATTGTCTGCCTTTAAACGTATGTTTAACAGGTCAAAATGGAATAAAATTCCGACGCAAAAAATATAATTCTTCTATCAATAAAAATACCAAATAAGTTCCATGTGGTATTTTTTGTAGCGGGGGGCGGATGCCGCCAAAAAACTGCGGCACTTCACACAAAACGTTCAGCTTGAATTATTTTCTTCCGGACTGGCTCAAAATAACATCGCCCAACCTTGCGGTCGGGCGATGTTATTTTTGTAGCGGGGGGCGGACTTGAACCGCCGACCTACGGATTATGATTCCGACGCTCTAACCAGCTGAGCTACCCCGCCGTATATAATTTTACAGGTGAAACTGAAACGAAGTCCCTTCGGGACTGCTTGCCCGCCGTGCTTCATCTTTTGGCGGGAGCTACCCCGCCGACAATTATTATGATTTTTACAGAGAGTTTTTCAACTACTTTTTGCTAAAATCATAAATTTCGTGTTCAAATATAGCCAAAAAAACCAATGTGTGCAAGAATTATAACAATATGTAATAGCCAATTAAGAATGTCAGGTTTTGCGCTCAATAGAAATGTCAGGTATTTTGGAGTTTTTCATAAACGAAAGAACTCCGTCAATGCAAAAGACATTTTCTATGAGCACAAAAGAAACAAGACGATTACAAGTCATCGGACGTATCGAGCATAAAGAGTTGACTATAGCCGAAGCAGCCGAAAGTTTACACATCAGTGAACGTCAACTGTACCGGATTCTTCACCGTTATCATGCACAAGGTGAAGCAGGACTCATCCACCGATTGCGAGGAAAGACCTCGAATGCTGGATATGATATTGACACACGCACCAAAGCCATCCGTTTATATCGTGAACAATATTCTGATTATGGTCCAACATTATTTTCAGAGAAGTTAGAATTTTACCACACAATAAAGGTATCTCGCCAAACACTCACACAGTGGCTGCATCAAAAAAGTCTTTGGTCAGGAAACCGTAAGAAACGTCCTCATCGAAAAAAGCGAGACCGCCGCGAGAGTATCGGTTCCTTAGTGCAGTTCGACGGTTCGTCCCACGATTGGTTTGAAGGACGTGGACCTAAGTGTTGCCTGCTTGTTGCCATTGATGATGCCTCCGGC
>JANONI010000334.1:0-1737 GCA_031420755.1 Bacteroidota bacterium
TGAATTTACTCCGCCCCCTGCAGCGCCAGCAACAACAAGCGAACCGACAAGTGAAATACCGGAAATTGCATTGGTCGCAGACATCAACGGCGTGTGCAATGTCGGCGTTACCTTTTTAATGATCTCAAACCCGACAAACCCTGCGAGTATGAGGATGTAGACTAATTCTATTTGCATTGTATCTCCTTAATTATTTTGATGCCACTGATTCACAGATTAAACTTTAAAGAATAAACCTCTTGTAGCGAAGCGAATTTTCTCCAAAGTTTACCAATAAACCAATTTTGCATTTTGATAAAGCCAGATAATTTATGACCCGTGAATAAAAATCTTCCGTAAAACCTTTTTGTGCTTTTGCTTCAAGAATTATTGAACCATAAACAATAAAATCCGCATAGAATCTATGTGGCAAAATCACATCTTTATATTCTATCAAATATTCTTTTTCTCGTTCATATTGAATTGCATTATTTTTGAATTCTATTTCTAATGCATCTTTATAAACAATCTCCAATAATCCGGGACCAAGGATTCGATGTACTTCCATGCATAGTCCAATTATGGAGTGTGTTTCTTTTTGTAATGGATAAGCTTTCTCATCAAATTCCATATAACTCAAAATCTGTGAATCTGTGGCTAAGACATTATTTTTTTTTGGAAACAAATGTCGGATGAACGATGGCACCACCATGAGTGATCAAACATCCTTTGATAATATCGTCATCAAGGTTCAGATCGAATTGTTTTTTTTCTTTATTCCAAAACTCGTCCAGAAGGTTAAAGAGATTGTTTGAATACATCAAACTTGCATTCTGCGCAACTCGCGCGGGCATATTTGCCATTCCAATAATCTTCACTCCTTTTTTCTCAACCACTTTATCGAACACAGCACCTTCAACATTTCCACCGGTATCAATCGCAAGATCGACTATAACACTTCCGGGTTTCATTGCCTCAACCATATCCTTTGTTACAATAATTGGTGCTTTGCGTCCGAAGATTTGAGCGGTAGTAATAACAACATCGGCAGCAGCACAGTATTGTTTCATCACATCGCGTTGTTTTTTTAACTGTTCTTCGGTTAATGCTTTTGCATACCCTTGATCTGTTTGTCCGGTTTCACCAAGATCAATCTCAACAAACTTTGCACCGAGCGAAAGAACATCGTTCTTGGCAACCGGACGGGTGTCGAATGCATCAACTTTTGCACCGAGTCGCTTTGCGGTTGCTATTGCCTGCAATCCTGCAACACCGGCTCCGATAATAAATACTTTCGCTGGTTGAATTGTTCCTGCAGGGGTCATCATCATCGGAAAAATCTTTGCAATATTATTTGCGGCAACTAAGACAGCCGCATATCCTGCAAGACTTGCCTGCGAACTGAGCGCATCCATTTTTTGCGCCCGTGTTGAACGTGGAATCATTTCCATCGAAATGGCAGACACTTTGTTCTTTGCAAATGAAGTAATCAGTTTTGGTTCGTTGAACGGATCAAGGTAGGAAATATGGATTGCACTTTTTTTCAACTGCGATAATTCTTTTTCGGCGGGTTTACGCAGTCGAAGTACAATATCACCCGATGCTAACAACTTCTTACGGTTCTTTTCTACGGAAGCACCGGCTTTTGTATATTCAGCATCTGAAATGCCGAGCGTTGCACCAAGACCGGCTTCAATCGTGATCTGCGCCCCCTTTTTAACTAGTTTCTCAACGACACTTGGAAGCATCGGCACTCGA
>JANONI010000335.1:0-1705 GCA_031420755.1 Bacteroidota bacterium
AACGGGCGCGAGCGAACTGGATTCATCGCGAGCGTTAAATTTTGCAAGGAGTTCTTTTGCTTCTTTTCTTGCTCCGTCAAGAAAAGAAGATATTGAAGAATCTATCCGTGTTAAACAAATCTATTTTGGACAAGTCTGATATTTTTTAATAAAAAACAAGGGGTCTTAGATGAAGAAAATGATGGTACGTCACTTAGTATTAGTATTATTCATTCTCGCTGTGCAATCCGTTTACGGACAGCGCACTATTCGTATGAACTTAGAGCGAATGGTATCCGATGCGGGAATGATCGTTCACGGAACGGTAACGAATGTTGAAACCGGAGTAGATCCACAGACGAAGCTTCTTGCGACATTTGTAACGATTGATGTGTCGGAGAATTTTTACGGAGCAACAGAACAACGCATTGTTGTAAAGATGCTCGGCGGAAAATCGAAATCAAAAACTATAAAACTTGCTGAGATGCCGACCTTTAAAGTTGGCGAAGAGATCATTTCACTATTCTTTGCCCCAAGTAAATATGGATTTACAAGTCCGGTTGGAATGGCACAAGGAAAATTTTTAGTGCAAACCGATGCAGTTTCTAAAAAGAGTTACGTTCGCAATGGATCAAACAACGCCCAATTATTTTCCGGCGTAAAGAACACAGAGGCACTATCAAAAACCGCAGCGATAAATGGCTCCGTTGAAAATATTGAAACTGCCGATTTCTCACAAACCGTTCGATCATTAGTCACCATATTGAAAAAATAATATTATGAAATCATTTGTCCATTTTTTTGCTGTTATCCTTTTCACAATCATGGCTTCCGCAATTGTTTATGCCGGAGGACCATTATCTACGCTAAACGGAATTGCGGTTCGTTATCAATCCAATAGTATTACCTATAAACTCGATCGCGGTCCTTTGGGAATCTTTACCAGTACACAAGCGCGAGCACTGGCAAATTCAAGTTTCAAAGCGTGGGATGATGTCGTAACATCCAACGTAACATTCCAACATACCGATGCTGATACACTTCCGGTTGATGTTAATGGAACAAATTATCTTAACTACACGACCCTTACAGATTTTAAGTATGATGGAATCAATCCTATCATTTTTGACAGTGACGGAACTATCACTGAGGCATTATTTGGAACAGGTGCATCGACAAGTGTTATTGGATTTGCCGGATCAGGCGATCAGAACAACGATGGATATTATGATGAGGGTGAAGCCGTAATGAACGGTGTTTTTGCCGATGGAAGTATCAACAGCTTCTCATTGGATGAATGGAAAGCAACATTCGTTCACGAATTTGGGCACTTTCTCGGATTAGATCACACACAGATCAACGGCGAATACGAAAATGTTGCAAATAAAACCATTTATATTCCAACAATGTATCCGTTCTCTACTGCGAATGATGTTCCGCTTGGAGATTTGAATCCCGATGATTATGCGGCAATTTCCGCATTATATCCAGATCCAACTTTCGCAGCAACAACTGGAAAAATTTCCGGCTCTGTTACTCGTGCAAATGCTTCGGTTGTTCGCGGTGCAAATGTTATTGCAATCAGCACATTAGCCGATTCACTAATGAATCAAGTTTCTTCGATCACAGATTATTATGTACAAAACAATGGAAATTACACTGTTGTTGGTCTGACTCCGGGTTCATACGTTATTCGCATTGAACCAATTAATCCTAGTTTTACCGG
>JANONI010000336.1:0-3047 GCA_031420755.1 Bacteroidota bacterium
CCGTACACATATAAAAGATAACCGGCATCGTGCGTATCAGCAACAACTTCGTTATTGATCTGAAATTTACTGCAGACAAAAATTTTTGCTTTAGAATTCTTTACGAGTGTTGACGGAGATTTTCGGAAATGAGTGATCGGATTATAGATGACGCCGGTAACGATCGTTTCATCAATATCGTTGATCTCTTTAATCATTTGGTGGTTAAACGACGTGAACATTACTTTTGAAAGTACTTTTGCTTTCTCAACTTCAGCCACAACAAGTTCAACAGCGGAAGTATCGTTTGTGCTGACAATATCCGGTTTGATCTCAATATTCAACCGAATATTTTTTTTGAGAAGCGGAAAAATATCTTTCAATTCCGGGATTCGTTCTTTGTTGAACTTAGGCGAAAACCACGAACCGTTGTCGATCATCGTTAATTGCCGGGAATGTTTTTCGTTGATCGGACCGTTTCCGTTGGACGTGCGCTGCAATCGCCGGTCATGAAATACCATTGGAACATTATCCGCAGAAAGCCGAACGTCCAGTTCAACCATATCGCTTTTTGCTTCGATCGCTTTTTGAAAAGCGGCAATCGAATTTTCCGGTGCTTCATCGGAAAATCCGCGATGAGCGATGACCAATGGTGGTTTCATTTGTTATTGCCCCAATGCTGATAGCAGCCGTTGAGTGATCTCTTCAATTTCGCCTACTCCGTCAATATTAATAACGGAATGTGTTTGTTCATAATATTTTTTTACAGGCTCAGTCGTCTTATCATAAATACTCAAACGGTTCGTTACCGTTTCGGGTTTATCATCATCTCGTTGAAAAATCAATCCGCCGCATTTAAAACATTTATCGCCTGCTTTAAATTTATCGATGGTAGAGTTATAGATTTTACCGCACTCTGTACATAAAAAACGATCGGTAAGCCGTTCTATTATAATCTTCTGATCGACATCAATGTTGATCACTTTAAATTTGTGGATCTTCAGATGGGCAAACAGCGTATCAAGTGCTTTTGCTTGGTCAACCGTTCTCGGAAATCCATCAAGGATAAATCCGTTTTTACAACGGTCAGATGAGAGGAGATCGTTCACCAAACCGATCATCACATCATCCGGCACAAGATTTCCACGATCCATCAACACTTTTGCTTTACTACCGAGCGGGGTTTCCGCTTTTATTGCCTCTCGTAAAATATCGCCGGTAGAAATATGAGGGATGTGATACACATGGGATAAAATTTTTGCCTGAGTTCCTTTGCCAACACCGGGTGCGCCGAAGAGAATTATATTCATTGTGGGTAAATTATAGGTAGAGACAACTAAAAAATGTATCCGCACGATTTATGCGTGCGTTAAAAAAATTATCGTTTTTCGCAACCATACCTGCCCGCAGGCTCAAAAATATGATGGCAGTTCAAAGACTCTTCGAGCGGGAAGGTTGCAGATACTATAAATCAGGAATTTTTCAAATGTTTCACGTAGTTAAATTTTAAGTGGCGAAAAAATAGTGAATTCAATAAAATGAAATCAAATGAATTATTATTGAGCCATTGCTAATTCATTTTTCACCGCAAGCTGCCCGCAGGCGGCATCAATATCAACGCCGGCACTGTGGCGAATAAATGTTATAACGTCATTCGCCCGCAATTTTTTCCAAAACCGTTCCAATCCTTCTTTTGATGCGCCGTGTAATGCTGCCGAGTAACCTTGCGGATGTGTGAATTCAATGGAATGATACGGAATCAAATTCACTCTGCAATCCAATCGGCGCGCTGCTTTTACAAGTAATTGAATATCCAGATCGGTATCATTCACACCATCAAATACAATATACTCAAGCATCACGCTTTTTTTAGTCTTTTTGTTATAATATTCCAATGCCGACAAGAGTTCTTCTACACCGAATTTTTTCGTGATCGGCATAAGATCGGAACGAACATCGTCTCGTAACGAATGAAGCGAAAGTGCTAATTTAATTTTTCTATCCTCATCCGCCATTTTTCGAATATGCTTTGCATATCCTGCCGTTGAAAGTGTGATCCGTTTCGGACTTAAACCAATACCATTCTGGTCGGTAATGATTTCCACCGCGTTCATAACATTCTCGTAGTTCAGCATTGGTTCGCCCATTCCCATAAAAACAATATTTGTGATCGGTTTTTCTGAAAATGTTTGCGCGGTGATATATTGGTTGAGAATTTCACTTGTTGTGAGATTTCTCAAAAATCCCATGCTTGCAGTTGCGCAAAACTTACAATCCAATGCACACCCAATTTGAGTTGAAACGCACAATGTCATGCGTTCTTCTGCATCAACTGCGGTTGTGCGGGGAGGAATAAGCACTGTTTCAATCTTTTTTCCGTCGGAAAGTTCATAGAGAAACTTCACTGTGCCGTCAACATTTGAAGTCTGCGATGCGGCAACAGAGAATTGTTCAATGGTTGCAGAGTCATTCAGTTTTTCGCGCAGCGAAACGGAGAGATTGGTCATTGCATCGAACGACGATACGCGATATTTATAGAGCCACTGATAGATCTGCGCGGCTCGATATTTCGGTTCGCCGATGGAGACAATAAACTGCTCCAATGCTTTTTGCGTTAGTCCTTTTAGATTTGTTTTAGTCATAAGAAAAAAAAATTAGACTTGGAAGGTTTTATATTCCAACCAAGTCTGAACCAAAATAGTAAAAAATGAAACGGATTGCAATTGAAGTGAATGAAGATAGAATAGAATGAAGATAGAGTTCCAGTATCTTCTATTTTTTGGCAAAGCCATCACGGGAACAGGCGTGCATACCGTTCGTTTTAAGCGAGTTTGATTTTAACAAACGGTAAGGACGGTTCTAAAAATTCAAGTGGATTGTCATTTCGAGCAGCCTGCCTGCACGAAGCCGATGCTTCGTTTCGGCGAAGGCAGGCGGAGCGACCTGCCCGCTCTACGAGTCGTAGACCGCACAAACAACGTGCCTGCACGCCGTAGTGCTAAGTTTCGGCACGCAGGCGTGCTTTGGCAGGCGGGCGAGAAATCTCGTTTCTTCTTCTCTACGAGCCG
>JANONI010000337.1:0-4452 GCA_031420755.1 Bacteroidota bacterium
TCGTTCCGTTCGGAACGTCTGTTCCGCGGCAAGATTTCCGGACGATCGTTTCTCTAATGCAATCGCATGGACCACTGGTTGTTCCGTATTGTTATTACTTTTGCTCACAGTAAAAGACGATGGTGAAAGGAAGATATTGTAAATTGATTACTCAGATTACACAGATTTTTAGACAGATAAAATAGAAAACCCCGAATTGTTGTTTGAGGTTCCAATTCATTGAAGTTTTGGTTGTAGTTAGATTTCCATTCTTGCTCCCACATGGGAAAAAGATTACATTTAACGCAGAACGAATCCGCAGCGAGGGAATATATCTCTACTTATTTCAGATTTCTTGTATCACTAATATTTCAATATGCCCAAAGAAGCAAAAGCTCGTATTAAGATCAATAAACTTTTGGAAGAAGCGGGGTGGAGATTTTTCGATGACGATGGGAAAAAAGTAAATATTCTTCTGGAGAATAACACTAAAATAACCAAATCGGTTATTGATAGTTACGGGGAAAATTACGAAAAAACTTCAAACGGTTTCATAGATTTCCTACTGCTTGATGACCACGGAAAACCTTTTATTGTTCTTGAGGCTAAATCTGACGAGAAGCATCCACTCTCCGCAAAAGAACAGGCTCGCGATTATGCCATAGGACAAAAGTGCCGCTACATAATCCTTTCCAACGGCGACACGCATTTCTTTTGGGATACCGAAAAGGGAAATCCAGAACAGATCGTAAAGTTTCCTACCCCTACATCATTACAATCAAATACGCAGTTCAAACCGGATCGTACTAAACTCATTAACGAGAAAATCGAACGCGATTATATTGCTGCAACACAATTGCCAACGTATGCTGCTTCACCTGATTATCAAAACGAAACAACGAAAGAACTGTTCATTGAGAAAAATGGATTGCGGTTCTTACGTCCATATCAGATTGAAGCAATACAATCTATTCAACAAGCGATGAAGAATGGCAAGGATCGTTTTTTATTTGAGATGGCAACCGGCACGGGAAAAACGCTTACCGCAGGCGCAGCAATAAAACTCTTTTTGCGTTCAGGAAATGCAACTCGCGTTTTATTTCTTGTTGATCGGTTGGAATTAGAAGATCAGGCGTTAAAAGATTTACAGATCTATTTGAAGAATGATTATCGTGTGCTTATTTACAAGGAGAACCGCGATGATTGGATGAGTGCCGATATTGTTGTAACAACTGTGCAATCACTATTATTCAACAATAAGTATCTGCGAATATTTTCTCCAACTGATTTTGATCTTGTCATTTCCGATGAAGCACATAGAAGCATCGGCGGAAACAGTCGCGCGGTGTTCGAGTTTTTTATTGGATATAAATTAGGATTAACCGCAACTCCGCGACGGTATCTTAAAAACTTTGATCGTTCAAACAAAAACTACTACGAAGAAATAGAAAAACGTCAATTAAGAGATACCTATGCAACCTTTGGATGCGATGATGATTTAAAACCAACCTTTCAATACGATCTGGTACAAGGAGCAAAAGAAGGGTATCTCATTCAGCCATTTGTTGTTGATATCCGAACAGAAATCACTACTGAATTATTGGCTGAAGACGGATATGCGGTCATTACGAAAGATGACAAAGGAAATGATGAAGAAGAAATATTTAGACAGCGGGATTTTGAACGGAAATTCTTCTCGGAAAAAACAAACAACGTATTTTGCGAAACGTTTTTAAAAAAGGCTTTACGCGATCCCATCAGCAACGAAATTGGAAAAAGCATTATCTATTGTGTCAGCCAGAACCATGCTGCAAAAATAACAAATGTTTTAAATGACCTTGCTTCAACAATGTTTCCCGGTAAATACCAATCGGATTTTGCCGTGCAAGTTACCTCTTGGGTTGCTGATGCACAGCAATATACCATCAACTTCCGCAATAATAATCTTAAAGGAAGAACAACGTTTCTTGAGGGATATCTTTCTTCAAAAGCCAGAGTATGCGTAACCGTTGGAATGATGACCACCGGCTATGACTGTCCGGATATTCTTAATCTTGCAATGATGCGCCCAATATTTTCTCCGACCGACTTCATACAGATAAAAGGGCGAGGAACCCGCAGAAACAACTTTCGATACGAGTATAAAAACGAGTTGAATGAAAAAGAAACTCGCAGTGAAAAGAAAACCAAATACAAATTGTTCGATTTCTTTGCCAACTGTGAATATTTTGAAGAAGAATTTAATTACGATGAAGTAATATCACTTCCCCAAAATTATGAACGACCTGTTGATCCGTCGCCGCCACCTCCTCCGGCAAATGGTTATGAGAGTTCTATTCCTGATCCTATTTTAATGATAAAGGAACAACAGATAGGTCCTGAGGGGATGAAGATTGACCGTGTATTCTTCCAGGATTTTAGTTCAAGAATTGTGAATGATGAACGGATAAAACAAGCCGCGAAAGATGGCGCGCTGGCTCGGATCGAACAGTATGTGAACGAACAATATCTAAATAATCCGAGTGAATATTTTACACTCGATAAACTACGAAGAGCGTTGCAAATTGACCGGAAGATATCAATCAGAGAAATCTTGGAAAAAATTTTCTTTGGAACCGAAATTAAATTAAAAAACGAGCTGCTTGATGATGAGTTTGACAAATTTGTTTCGATCCATAAACCAGACAATGCCGATATGATGGCATTGAAACAATTCTTCAAAGCGTACATTACCGATCTGTCAACACGGGATATTATCGATAACGCACAATACCAAGACTTAAATAACAATTATGCTTTTAGCGCAGCAGATTATCAATCCGTGGAAGAAGTATACCGCTCACAAATTCCTGATTACATCAAACATTACGTGTTGAACTCTCAACAATTTTCATAAGTAATATGGAAAAACAGATAATACCTGTTGAAACTATGCGCGCAAAAAAATATTCGCAGATCTTCTTTGGATTCTATATCCTAACCGATGAACAGGAAAATAAAGCGTTGATATCGCATTTTGCGATATCAACGATGATGTTTAACAATAAATTACAACTATTTTCATGAGCCAAATTATCCCTGTTGAATCAATAAGTCAAAAAATACTTTTTCTTCGCGGTGAAAAAGTGATGATCGATTCTGATTTAGCCAAAGTATACGGCGTCACCACAAAACGACTGAATGAACAAGTAAAACGGAATAAAGATCGTTTCCCTGAAGATTTTATGTTTCAATTGACACAAAAAGAGAAAGATGAGGTGGTCGCAAATTGCGACCACCTACAGCGATTGAAGTTCTCATCGTCGTTGCCGTACGTTTTCTCTGAGCATGGAGCAATAATGCTGGCGAGTGTACTCAACTCAGCGAAAGCAATTGAAGCCAGCATCTATGTTGTTCGCGCTTTTGTCCGGCTCCGCGAACTGCTTGCAACCAATAAGGATCTATCGCGCAAGTTATTGGGGTTGGAACGTAAATACGAATCTCACGATAAAAAAATTAAAGCAGTCTTTGATGCTATCCGACAATTAATGTCACCGCTCAACGAGTCGAGTAGTCGACCGGAAAAACCAAAATATAAAGTCGGATTTTAATACTTCTATGCTCGATACCGAAACAAAAAAAAATATTGATGAAGCCCGAAATATTCTTGTTGGCAAACTTCCCAATCCAATCAGTCAGGTAGAACAAATTACCATCGCGCTTATCTACAAATTTATGAGCGATATGGATCGTGAAGCGGTGGAAGTGTTCAAAGGAAAACCAAAGTTCTTTACCGGAAAATTTAAAGAATACGACTGGCAGAATTTATTTGCTCCGAAATTGGGTGGACACGAAATATTGAAGCTGTACGCTGACGGAATTGAAAAGATGAATATCAATCCGAATATTCCCGCACTCTTCCGCGAAGTGTTTAAGAATGCGTATCTGCCGTACCGCGATCCCGAAACACTAAAGATGTTTCTTAAGACCATCAATAAGTTTTCGTACGATCACAGCGAACGGCTCGGCGATGCGTACGAATATCTTCTTTCCGTGCTTGGTATGCAGGGAGATGCCGGACAGTTTAGAACGCAACGCCACATTATTGATTTTATGGTGAACTGTGTTGAACCGACAAAGCATGATACGATTTCCGATCCGGCGTGCGGAACTGCCGGATTTGTTATTTCTTCCTATAAATATATTCGCGACAGCAATACCGACGACAAAGGAAAATTAAAACTCACTCCCGATGAGCGCAAACGTTTGGCAAATTCTCTCTACGGTTATGATATTGATCCCACCATGGTACGGTTTGCTCTTGTGAATATGTACCTGCACGGATTTATCTCGCCGCACATTTATGAATACGACACACTGACAAGCGAAGAGCGATGGGATGAACGGTTCGATGTTATTCTCGCCAACCCTCCGTTTATGTCACCATCAGGAGGAATACGACCGCATAAACGATTTAGTATTCAAGCAAGCAAA
>JANONI010000338.1:0-4224 GCA_031420755.1 Bacteroidota bacterium
GCGCGCGTTAATCGCTGCGAACCGCCCATTCCCGGAATTACGCCAAGATTAATTTCAGGTTGACCGAACTTAGCTGTTTCGCTTGCAATAATCATATCACACGCCATAACAAGTTCGCATCCGCCGCCGAGTGCAAACCCGTTCACCGCTGCAATAATCGGTTTCTTAATTGAACGAATTTTGTGAAACGACTCAAACTGATTGTCATTGAACATCTGTTTTCCATTTTTATCCGCCATTTCCTTAATATCTGCGCCGGCAGCAAATGCCTTTTCATTTCCCGTTATAATAGAACATTTCATATCATCATCATGGTCAATTTCAAACAATGCATTATAGATGTCTTTTAACACTTGAGTGTTAAGTGCATTCAGTGCCTGTGGTCGATTGATCTGAATAAGTGTGTAACCATTTTCTTTGGTAAGTAAAAGTGTCTCGTAAGCCATAATTTTCTCCGTTATAATTTGTCGAAATATAACTGAAGACAACGGAAAATGAAAGAGTTGATTTTAGACTTGATTCTCTATCGAAATTCAATGACATTCCATATAATCATTTACAAGGAATAATCTATGAAAACACTTTGCCTCTCTATTTTATTGTTAGTTTTGCTTGGGCATTCACAAGATGCCATAGTGGAAGCAAAACCGGAGATCGGATGGGATTCATTGAAGAGTCTTATCGTGTATCCCGAAATAGCACGACGTACCGGAGTTGAAGATATTGCTCGTGTGAGTGTTGAAATTGATTCTCTTGGGAATGTCACTGCTATCGATTTTGGTGGCTACGGAGTTTTCAGCAATTCAGTGAAAGCCACTCTCCGAAAAATAAAATGGATTCCGGAAACGTACAATGGTAAGAAGCGATCTTCTGAAGTTGTGTTTGATATTCAATTTCAGTTACAGGAGAAAAAGAAGTTTCCAAAGCGAAGAGTGCTGGTGATCGAGTCGAGCAATCCGGCAGTTCGTAAGAATTAGCGGGAGAGTTTTTTGTAATGGTCCAAAGAGAAGATGAAATAGAGACATCAGAAAAATCCTGTTGATATTGTGTCCGCAACCTTTTGGCGAAGCCATCGAGACTGTGTCAAAACAAAGATTTTTAAAAATTGTGTGGGATAGACCTCAATTATCAGCAATAAAAGTAATTACTTTACCCACAGGGTTTTAAAAAACGTATAATTTTTGAAATTGTTCTCCACTTTGGAGTTATCAACATACTTTTGACACAGTCTCCATCCCTTCGGGAACGGTTGCGAACGATGACGGTTTGATGTTTTTTAACGTACGCTAAAAGCGTACGGATACATTTTTCAGCTGTCTCAAATAATATATTATTCCCTTTTATGTTGTGGCTATTCTTTTCAATCTCTAAACCACAACGTAAAAGTTCCTATCGTAGGAATTGATGTCAATGAATTTCCATCAACATCAATAATCCACATTTCAATATGTGGTTATAGCTTCCTCAACTCTTTTGAAAAGGAGGAATTATGCTTCTCGCCAATCAAATTAAAATTGCCCGTACCGCCGGAAAAATTCTGAGCATTGCCTTGTTCTTGTTGTGGGGTGCTTTTTTTATTGAACATCTTTCATGGTTCTTCGTTGAGGTGAATACTAGTCCGCCAGTTAAAATATGGTTTGCACAATGCTCACACTTTTTTTTACTTACTGGATATCTGGTAACCATGAAGTGGGAAAAAATAGGAAGTGTGTTAGTTGCAGTGAATGCTGTATTATTTTTCGGGTATGCAGCGGGAGTAAATGCCGTTCCATTCATTATCGTAAGCCTTTTTCCTGTGATGTTGTTCGCATTTTGCTGGATGAAGGAAAGAAGAATCCATTCAACGGTATCGTAAGAAATAATTCAATCCCCGTACCACAAAGGAACGGTAACCTGTTTTTCTGTTGCCTTACTGTCTCTATCCTGCATTATTCATAACCATCAGACAACTTTCTGATGTTCTATAGGGGAGTTCTAAAAACTTGTGCGCCATCTTTTTGGAGCATTAGCAAATCGATGTCATTCTCTACGAGTCGTAGACCGAGCGACCTGCCCGCTCGAAGAGTCTTCGACCAGCGTTCAGGTCCAAAGGACTCCTTTGGAGCGGGAGCGAGGAATCTCGTTCTTTATTTTGCCTACGGCTCGTAGAGAGGAAAAAACGAGATTTCCTGCCTTGCCGGCAGGCAGGCTCGTCGCTTCCTGCCCGACTTCGTCGTTCAGGCGGGCGCTCCTCGGAATGACAAACCTCGTGAGTTTTTGGAACTACTCTAATATTATTTTTCAGTATGGGCAACCGAATAGAGAATAAAAAAAAATTATCCTTCGTCTCCAGTCGAAATGTTATACCGTTTAATTTTGAGGTATACGTTTTTTGCGTGATGCCGAGGGCTTTCGATGTTTTACTTCTGCTGAAGTTAAGTTTTTTAAGCGTGTGTTCGATGTGCATTCTTTCCAATTCTTCTATCGTAAGAATTGAAGAATCGGTGCGATTCAAGAGCGGCGAATGTTGCGCAACATTTGATTGTGTTAAGACAAAATCTTTTGATGTGATTGTTTCTTCGTGCGAAAGAAGCATTGCACCTTCTATTGCATGCTCCAACTCGCGGATATTTCCGGGCCAATCGTATGCAAGCAACGCCTGCAGTGCATCATCACTGATCTTCTTTGGATGTTTCGCTTGTAATTTCTTTTTAAGAAAATATTCAACAAGCAACGGAATATCTTCTTTGCGTTCTTTTAGCGGAGGAATGTGAAGTGTTACAACATTCAGGCGGTATAATAAATCTTCCCGAAAACGTGCCGCTTTTACTTCTGCTTGAAGATCTTTATTTGTTGCAGAAATAATTCTCACATCAATTTGCATTGAAGTGGTACCGCCAACTCTTCGAAATTCTCCGGTCTCTAAAAATCGCAGCAGTTTCGGCTGAACGATTGGACTAATATCTCCAACTTCATCTAAAAAGAGCGAGCCGCCGTTTGCAACTTCAACCAATCCCTGTTTCATTTGGTGAGCATTGGTGAACGCTCCTTTTTCGTGACCGAACAATTCACTTTCAAGCAGAGTATCGGGAAGCGATGCGCAATTCACAATAACAAATGGTCTGTCGCGGCGCAGACTTTCAGCATGCACAAGATGCGCGACCAATTCTTTTCCGGAGCCGCTCGCGCCGTGAATATGAACAATCGAATCGCTCGCCGCAACTTTTTTCGCAGTTGCAAGCATTGATTTCATCGCCGAACTTCTCGCAATAATTTCTTTCTCTCCGCTTTTGCGCGAGAGTTCATACTTCATCAACTCGTTGTCAATCGTCAAACGGCGATGTTCGATTGCGCGGTTGACCGTTGCAAGAAGTTCATCTCTACTGTATGGCTTCCCGACAAAATCATACGCGCCGAGTTTTGTCGCTTCGATTGCGGTTTTCACATCCGCATAATTGGAAAGCATAATGACGTGCGTGGTGGGATGATGCTCGTTGATGAATTTCAACACTTCCATTCCGCTGACGCGCGGCATTTTTACATCAAGCAGCACAACATCAATCGGTCGCTGCTGCAACGCATTCATTGCCGCTGCGCCATCGTTTGCGGTGAACACATCGAATTTTTTTTGTTCGGAAAGTTCTTCTTTGAGGAGGAAGCAAACGCTTGGTTCATCATCAACAACAAGAATGGAATGATTGCGAACCATCTTACGCCTTCACTACGGAAATATAAAAACGGGAATGATTACTCAGCGGAAAGCACTCGTTCGACCGTGGTAAGAAGATCGACAAGGTCGTACGGTTTGCTGACAAAATCGTCTGCGCCAAGTTTTTTTGATTCGATTGCATTTCTCAGATCGGCAAAACCAGTGAGCATAATTACTTTCGCATCGGGACGTTTAATTTTGATGAATTTCAATACTTCAAATCCATCAACACGCGGCATTTTGATATCAAGTAAAACAAGATGAAACGATTTTTGTTCGAGAATAGAAATTGCTTCGTCTCCGTCAGCAGCAGAAACGACGGAATATCCTTCGCTTTGTAATTCACTGCTCAGAATGTTGCGAAGTGCATCTTCGTCATCAACAACAAGTATAGTAAACGGTTGCGCCATAAATGCCTCAAGTATAGTGGGATATTGTTTTCACCAAACAATAACTATGAAATAATAACCAAACGTGAGTAAAGAATCAACAAGAAAGTTATGGTAACTAATCAGCAGCAATAAAAATATGCCACA
>JANONI010000339.1:0-2174 GCA_031420755.1 Bacteroidota bacterium
AAACAAAAAACCCCATCCCGATATTCTCGGGACGGGGTTTCGATGTTCAGCCAATAATTTAGAATTCAATCCAATTATTTTACGGCTTCACAATAGTATTTGCATCTAATGTAACGCTGGCAGTTCGTGCTAATGCTCTGCCTTCCAATGATGCGCCTGTGGCAAACGTAGATGAAGCATACGCCATAATGGTTCCCTTCATTACAGCAGTTGTTCCAAATGTTGCTGAACTACCGACCTGCCAAAAAATGTTGGAAGCCTTCGCTCCGCCGATTAAGAAAACTTGGCGACCTGATGTCATATTGAAACTGGATGCTATTTGAAAAATCCAAACTGCATTCGCATCACCTTGAGCATCGAGCGTAAGATCACCTGACGAAATTTCAAGCGAACTAATGGATTTATAAAGTCCTGGAAGAATTGTTTGTCCACCAAGATTTCCGGCAAGAATTACCATATCTGTTGATGTACGTCCTGCGGCATCGTTATATGCAGCTGTTAAATCAAGCATTGCCTGAGTTAACATCGACGGGAAAATCACCGAACCTGCAGGACCGGCAGCGTCAACCGTGTAAAATGTTCCAACTAAGGCTGCTGTCTCAAAACCAGTTAGTGCAGCACCGGTGATAGGACTTGCTCCAAGATTTCCGGTAATACTTGTTGGACCGGTATTGGTGATTCCAGCGTACGACAGAATTGCAAATCCGTCGGCTAAACCAAGATTTACCGGCGTTTGAACTGCCTGTTTCAATGCCGCATCCAAAGAAACAGCTGATTTGTTAATCGTTGTTGCTGTTGAAGACGGTCCGCTGATATCTTGTTGGGTGGATGGTGAATTCGATTCGCACGCTGCGAAAAGAAACATGGCAAGCGAGATCGACATAATGATAGCTGGTCGTATCGCTGGTCGTGTAAGTGTTTGAACAATTGCGTTTTTCATAAGTACTCCTAAATAAATAACATTAAAAAAAATGATCCCTTAAATAAGGGCTTGCGTTGCAGCATCAGTAAAAATTCCCTTCGGCCGATGAAAACCTCTCCTGAACTGTGAATCAGTATACCAATGACTGCGTCCAGAAGTAATCGCCCAAAAGGACAATAAAGGAGTTAATCCTTAAGAGTTATGAGTAGGAACAATTTTCCGGATTGGCTGATATTTGCTGACCCGAAGGGTTCCTTCGGAAAGGTCATCCACCGGGTTGGTGGATTGCTGTTTTGATAGTGAGAGATAGTGATAGAAGTTCGCTGCAATACCCAGCGTAAAACAGAAAAGCCACAAAGAGTGAGTAAACTTCTCGAATGTATTTCTCTATCTAGGAATAAGTCGTGCTGCTTGTGAGAGGATGGGTGAGAATGGCACAAGAATTATTTTTCGTCGCGGGCATGCATTGCAATTTGAAGACGGCTGTTTAATGCTAATTTTTCCAAAATATTATGCACATGACTTTTAACGGTGAACGTTGCGATATTGAGATTGTCGCCAATTTGTTTGTTACTCATTCCTTCAACAATCAATGCAATAACTTCCTTTTCACGCTGCGTCATCCGGACGGTATTTTTAAGATTTTTTTTCCCTTTGAGAATGGCGTGTTCAGCTACTTGAAAAAAGAGTGACTCTGTCATTAAGGTCGGAAGTACTTTTTCTCCTCTGGTGATGGCTCGAATTGTGTTGACCACTTCTTCAAGCGTTGCATTCTTAATAATAAATCCTTCCACACCTGCTTGCACAAATTCTATAATGTCCGACTGTGTGGGATTTATTCCCATCCCAACAATTTTAAGATCGTTCATCTCCTTTTTCAACGTTTGTACTACTTCCAAACTGTTTTGATTTTCCAAGCCAAGGTTAACCAATACTATCTCCGCTTTCGAAGTACGCACTTTCGAATGAAAGTTATCTTTACCATCGGAAACAGCAGCCACTGTGACATCTTTCTGTGCGTTAATCATTTCAGTAATCCCATCCCGCAGAATGCGGTTGTCTTCTATCAGGAATACTCGAATTTTGGCCATAAATAATTTTTTTTGTATAACCTGTCTTGTTGTAACAGAAATTACTAAAACTGATATCCGTGCAAACGTCACATTCTGTTACTGTTTAATATAAGAACATTAATACTCATCTGATACCACAACTTGTCACAGTACCTTGATTTCGTTTTGATTTGCAAGAC